>JBAYGX010000085.1:0-6788 GCA_041666465.1 Candidatus Altimarinota bacterium | reverse complement strand
TTTTCGATCTTGTCTCCTTGTCGATAAAGTTTGTGTTTTTCACACTCTTGCCAATGCACCATCAATAAGACTCGCCTTTTTCCTTTTGGCTTACACAAGAGCATAATCCCATGCGCTGTACAAATCTTTTGCTCTACCTTTTTGGGTGTATAAATTTTTTATTCTCCTTGTTGCGCCGGCAGTGGTGCGTTTTTGCTTGTTTTTTGGCTTTTAACAGCCCTATTCCGTACATTCGATTTCCCTCTTTTTTGACAGATTATCAGATACGGAGCTCGTGTAAAAAAATTGTACAGTTGGCTTGTATAAGCCATGTTTTAACGGAAATCATGTATTAATCCCTTGCGGTTGGTTTTGATTTTTTATTATATTCCTTCTAGACTACCAATACATATTTCCCGATTTAACTAAAATCAACATGCCTAAAAGGAGATTAATTGCCGGTCTTGATATTGGATCATCCAGAATCAGAACTGTTGTTGCCACCCTTGATGAAAAAAGTTCGGTCCCGAATATTATCGGTGTCGGAGTTGCCCCTTCTTTCGGTTTGAGAAAAGGTGGGGTAATTGATGTTGAAGAAACTATAAACAGTATTTCTTCTTCGCTTGAGGATGCCGAGAGAATGGCCGGTGAGCCCATTAATCATGTTTTCTTGGGTATTGGCGGAACTCATATCGCATCTCAAGATAGCAAAGGTGTTATTGCGATTTCTCATTCCGGTAATGAAATTGCCGAAGATGATGTCGATAGAGTTTTGGAGGCGGCACAGGCTGTTTCAATCCCGAACAACAGGAGAATTTTAAGAATTATTCCAAAATCTTTTATTGTAGACGAGCAAAAAGGAATTAAGTATCCGGTTGGCATGGTCGGGATTAGATTGGAGGTCGAAGCTCATTTGATTACAGGTTTGGCTCCGGCGGTTAAAAATATTGAAAAATGTGTACACCAGGCAGGTGTCGATATCGACGATATTATCCCTTCCGGACTTGCTTCTTCGGAAGCTGTTTTGTCAAAAAGACAGAAGGAATTGGGAGTCGTGGTAATTGATGTTGGCTGTGGAGGGACTTCGGTTTCCGTGTTTGAAGAAGGGACGACTTTGTATACCGCCGTTATCCCGGTTGGAGGCGAAAATGTTACAAACGATGTGGCTATTGGACTTAGAACTTCTATCGATACAGCTGAAAAGATAAAAATTGAATATGGTTCTTGCCTCCCGGAAGATATTAATGATCGTGAAACAATCGACCTTTCTTTATTAAGCAAAATCGATACGCAAACGGTTTCCAAGAAACAGCTTTCCGAGATTATCCAGGCGAGATATCACGAGATTTTTATTTTGGTAAAAGATCATTTGGCAAAAATCAATCGAGATGGAATGTTACCGGCAGGTGCTATTTTGACAGGTGCTGCGGTAAAAATGCCGGGGACTGTTGATTTGGCAAGAGATACTTTGAATTTACCGGTTCAAATCGGATTCCCTCAAAACTTCGAAGGTGTTGTTGATAAGATTGACGATCCGGCTTATGCAACCGCAATAGGTCTTGCTCTTTGGGGCGCTAGGTTCCAAGGACATAGTGGTTACGGATTCGATTTTAAAGGAGTTAAGTTCGATAAGTTGGTTTCCGGAGTTAAAGGTTGGATCAAAGGACTTTTACCGTGAAATTAAATTTTTTAATAACCCCATTATAATATGGCTACAACAGGAGACGACACAACAAAAACCAAAACAAAAAATGACGACTCCTTACGGACTCTTTTTTCCGGCTCAATTAGCCCAAGAAGAAAGAATCTGGAAATTACGCCAGATATTACTCCAATCGCATCCATCAAGGTTGTCGGAGTTGGGGGCGGGGGTGGGAATGCAGTGAATCGCATGATTAAATCGAATGTAAAAGGCATCGATTTTATCACGGTTAATACTGACGCACAGGCTCTTTATCATTCTGAGGCTCCTGTGAAAATCAATATCGGCAAGGCTACAACTCGTGGTCTTGGCGCAGGAAGTCATCCTGAAATCGGCAAACAGGCTGCCGAGGAAAGTTCAGAAGAAATCAAGCAAACTCTTGAAGGTGCGGACATGATCTTCATCACATGTGGTCTTGGAGGCGGCACGGGAACCGGAGGCTCTCCGGTCATTGCTGAGATTGCTAAGGATCTTGGCATCTTGACAGTTGCTGTCGTCACAAAACCTTTCTCTTTTGAAGGGCATCGAAGACGCGTTCAGGCAGAAGAGGGTCTTGAGAATTTGAAGAACAAAGTCGATACGATGATTGTAATCCCAAATGACAAGATTTTATCTCTTATAGATAAAAAAACTCCTCTTACGGAAGCGTTCACGGTTGTTGATGATGTTCTTAGACAAGGTGTTCAGGGTATTTCCGATTTGATTACTGTTCATGGGATGATCAATGTGGACTTCGCTGATGTTCGAGCGATTATGGAAAATGCCGGTTCAGCCCTTATGGGTGTTGGTTACGGCACTGGTGAGAACCGCGCTGTTGAGGCTGCAAGGGCTGCTGTCGACAGTCCGCTTCTTGAAATGGATATTGGAGGCGCTAAAGGTATTTTGTTCAACATTACCGGTGGAAATGACTTGTCTATGTTCGAAGTCGACGAAGCCGCAAGAATCATTACTGAGGCTGCGGATCCGGATGCAAATATTATTTTTGGTGCGGTTATTAATGATTCTTACACCGGCGAAATTAAAATTACGGTTGTTGCAACCGGTTTCGACTCTGCGAAGAAGACTGTTTCAACTGTTCATCATTCCACATCTGTTCCGGATATGTCTTCTATGAAGAATGTTGAGAGTGAGTATGATATACCGGCGTTTATTAGACAAAAGATGGGGAACTGATTTTTGATTATCATTCTCACTAGTCCTCGCTTACTGATTTCTCTCGAGCATGCGTGATGCTCTCGAAGAAATCAGTAGCGCTGCGGAATCGTTCGAATGATAACAAAAATCAATATACTGATGTGATATTTTAAGTTTTTGAAAAACTGGAAACGCTGCAGATATCCCCTCGGTGTCTCAAAAAATCTTATTATTATTGGTCGACCATTGTGGGCTCGTTCAAGTCAATAAATTTTCACTTTTAATCTAATTAAATATCCCTAAATGAGCACAGCCGAAAACACCAGATGCATATTGGTTGTTGATGACGAGGAGCCAATCCGTAAAATTATAGTCCGTATAGCTGGTCGTTTTTTTCAAGAAAAAGGGCTGGCTGTGGACGTTGTCCAGGCCGGATCTTTTAAAGAAGGTCTTTCGGTTTTAAGAGAAGTTGCTGATGGGGCCCGGGCAAAACTTTTTATAGTGTTTTCGGATTATCGACTTGGTGACGGGATGGGTCCTCAAATGATATCTCAAAGCCTTGGGGGAGACCCTTCTCGTCTGGGTGAGCTTGCAACGCTTGTTGTTGGCATGTCCGGCATGGATGCTGAAACGGCTCGTCCTGCTTTTGAAGAGGTTGGTGTAACCACTTTTTATGAAAAACCGGTTAGGTCTGATGCTTTTCGTGTTTTTTTGGACCAAGCACTTGAACTGGAGCAGGGTTCTTAATCTGTTTTGTGGTAAAATCGGGGCATATGCTTATTTTCTCCGAAATCTCGGCAGATGAACTGGATAATTTTTCTAAAAAAAATCCTCTTGGGAACATTCATCAAACCGGCATGTGGGCTCGGTTTCAGGAAGCCGTCCCGGGACGTGGGAAGGTGATTATTTGTGGGGTTAAGGATGGTGGCATTCTTGCGGCTTGCGGGCTGTTCGTGAGGCAGAAGTTGCCAATGGGGATGTGTTGGTATTTTTGTCCGAGGGGACCGATGGTTAATTCGCGGGAAGAATTGGACTGTATGATCGAAGGGTTGAAGTCGCTTTTGAAAAAAGAAAAATGCGTTTTTTTGAGAATTGAGCCGGAGGTGTCGGTTGGTAGTTTAGGGCGAAATGCACATGCGCATTATTTCCCAGAAAGCACTGTGATTGTAGATTTATCAGGTTCCGAGGAAGAAATTTTACGCCAAATGAAACCGAAGGGGAGATATAATATCAAGGTTGCGAAAAGTAACGGGGTGGTCGTTAAAGAATCGAAAGATGTGAAGGCATTCCATCGGCTGTTTGTGGAGACGACAGGACGCGATGGGTTCTCCGGGCATCCGGTTTCGTATTATGAAGCGATGCTTGAGAGGCTAGGGGATAATTCGAAATTATATTTGGCCGAATTGGACGGGGAGGTGATTGCGGGGATTATTGTTAGTTTTTATGAAGATGTGGCGATTTATTATTTCGGTGCATCCTCTAATAAGCATCGCAATATGATGGCGCCGTATTTGTTGCAGTGGACGGCGATGCTTGAGGCGAAGGTGCGCGGGTGTAAGTCGTACGACCTGTTTGGAATTGCGCCTGATGGGGCAAAAAATCATCCGTGGCAGGGGATTACGGATTTTAAGTTAAAGTTCGGTGGGATGCGTGTGAATTATCCGGAGGCGAGGGAGGTGGCGATGAAGAGGTTTTGGTATTGGGGGATGAGGATAGCGAAGAAGTTGGCCAGGAGGTAGTTGCAATTCTGAAGTTTACGCGATAAAGTGTTTTCCTTTTTATTTGTTAATATAATTAAAATGACAAGTGCACCAGGAAGATATCCATCTATGGCTGGTGATGTTGAAGTGCCCGAAGATTGGTCGATTGGCGAAATTACAACCCCTGACTGGAATGGCAATCCGCCTTTTTTACTTGTCGAGTCGCTACAACATGGCGGGATTGTTGATACCGAGATTGTAGACGGAAAGCTTGTAATAACCCCTGGCCTAAACTACGAAAGAAGCACCCTGCAGGCTAGATTGAGTGGTATGAATTCGGGATATGGTGGTCAGTTGCAAACAACATTTTGTTAAACCGCTATCTCCTCTTCCTCCGCCTTTTTCTTATGCAAATTTTTCGCCTTATCGGCAAAAAGCACTCCTTCCAAATGATCAACTTCGTGCTGGATTACTCGTGCGTTAAAGCTTTTCAATTTTAAAGTAAGCGGTGCATTTTTTTCTGTCAAAAATCTTACAATAATTTCTTTCGATCGAACAACATCGCCCCATAATTCCGGAAGGCTCAGACATCCTTCTTCGCATTTCACCGTCTCGTCTGAAAAATATACTATTTCAGGATTAATCATCGACACAATCACCTCGTCTTTTGTACCGGCGTTAAGTCTTGCAATAATGACTCTTATCGGATTGGCAACTTGTGGGGCTGCTAACCCAACGCCGTTTTCTCGAACCATCGCTTTGGTCATTTCTTTGATAAGTTTTTTTATTGAATTATCGATTTTTTTAACCGGTTGGGATTTGACTCGGAGGAGTTTGTTGGTTTTACCGGTTTGGATGGAGAGCATGGGCTGAAGAGTTAAGAGAGGACTTAGGACCTAGTTAACTAGTTAGGATGCTAGTTGAAGAGGGGATGAAGAGAAGAAAGAGCGTTAATGCGATTGACCTTTGTTTTTTCGTAGAGAAGCCTCGATAAAATCGTCCAGGTCGCCGTCGAGAACATCTTCGGTTTGGCTCGTCTCGTAATCTGTTCTGTGATCTTTTACCATTTTATATGGATGTAAAACGTAAGACCTTATTTGATTGCCCCAGGAGTGCTGAACATGTTCGCCTTTCAAGTCGCCGATTTCTTTAAGGTCATGTTTTTCCTGAAGTGCTATCAGTTTTGATTTCAGCATACTCATTGCAGTTTGTTTGTTTTGCAATTGAGATCTTTCGTTCTGACATTTAACAACAAGTCCTGTCGGCTTATGAGTAAGTCTTACGGCTGAATCTGTTTTATTTACATGCTGACCTCCTGCGCCGCCAGATCGAAAAGTATCTATTTCCAAATCCGATTCGTTTATTTCAACTTCCGTTTCGTTAATAACCGGGGTTATTTCCACAAGGGCAAAAGATGTTTCGCGCGTTCCACCGGAATTAAAAGTACTCATTCGAACAAGCCTGTGAACTCCGCGTTCTTCTTTCAACATACCGTATGCGAACGGACCTTTTACCGAAACTTCGGCGCTTTTTATACCTGCTTCTTCACCCATGGTTTTATCAAGAATTGTTGTTTGCCACTCTTTTTTTTCCGCATATCTCAAGTACATTCGAAGTAGCATTTCGGCCCAATCTTGCGCGTCTACTCCTCCTGTTCCGGAGTGAATCGAGAGAATTACATCGTTGTTGTCGTATTTCCCGCCGAGATATAATTGAATCGACAACTTGTCGAGTTTTTTTTGAAAATTTTCTGCGAGTTTTTCGAGGTCATGAAATGTCTTATGGTCTGTAACTGGATCTGTTATTTCGGCAAGTTCGAGTGCGTCTGAAACTTCTTTCTCGAAACTTTTCCATTGATCAAGAATTTTCCTTATTTGCCCCGCTTCTTCGGATATTTTTTTCGCATGATTTGCGTCATCCCAAAAACCTTTCGAGCTCATTTCGAGGTCGTGTTCACGAAGCTGTTCTTCGAGTTCGGGAAATTTCAGAAATCCCTTGGCAGATTGGATTTCCTTAATTAAGTGAGCAAGATGTTCGTGGAGAGGGAGCATGGAAGAAGGGACTAGGAAGCTAGTGAAGAGAAGAAGGGACGGAGGAATAATATCTTACGGATATAATTGAGGCAAATTTTAAATAAATTAACTCGCGTCGTATTGACTGTTTTTAATATGTTGGTCAAAATCATGCTGACTTATCTCATGCTTTTGAGTGCCTAAGAGAATTGTTGAAACGAGATTTTCTTGCCCGCTATTCGTCTGTCTTAGGAAGGGAAT
>JBAYGX010000084.1:0-6846 GCA_041666465.1 Candidatus Altimarinota bacterium | reverse complement strand
TTTGCCGAGAAATTCGCGGGCGCTGTGGAGTATTCCGGTTTGCACGATGACCGGTGCCGGTGCGCTCGCCGCCGCGGACGGCGGCTCGGGGGTCTCAATCGGCTCAGGTTCGGGAGGCAACGGCTCATTTGGCGGTATTTGAGCCGTTGGGGTTGGAGCTTGAGCCGTTTCGGGGGCTGGGACTGCTTCTGTGGGTACAGGGCTCGGTTCAGGTGCGCCCTGGGCTGGTTCGGGAGCAGGAACTTCAATCGCCGGGCTCGGCGACTCTACAGCGGGCTGTGGCGCTTCTGGTGTGGCGGTTGTCTCTGGGGGCATAGGTGGATTATACCCTCTGGGTGGGCTGTGCTTCTGGCGAATAACTCAACAGGGTGAGTTATTCGCCCTTGGGGGTGTAGAAGACGCCTTGGCCGATAACTCCGTGCTGAATTAGCTTTCCTTCTTTCTCTAACTCATCCAGATACCGTTCCGCAGTCGCATTAGATACTCCAACCAATTTTTCCACATCGTTGTTCTGTGTTTTTCCGTTCGCCTGTATGAATGTGAGAATCTTCTGTTTATTCTGTGACTTCTGCTCCATTTGCTTAGCGATAAATCCGGCGTTCGTATTTCGTCGAGCGAGATACATTCCAACCGCGATGCCGGCGAGAGCGACGAGAATTAAGACGAAGTAGTTCATATCGGTTTATGCTTTTGAAACAGACTTCGAGCCATCACAACTTGGAAACTTCGGACAGCCCCAAAACTTTCCATGCTTGCCATCTTTTATAACCATTCCAGACCCACATTTCGAGCATTCACGACACGAAAGGTAGTCTGCAAAAAGAACAGAGAGGGAGGAATATAAGACGGCATCACGCTTAGTAAGTCCTCTTGTCGCAGAAATGGCTGTACCGCCGTGCCGAATACCTGGGTAATCAGAAAAGAATTTATATATTTTTGAAAGAGAGTCCTTTGCGGCTTGATGCGGAAAAGAATCATCGGGTAGATATGCGTTAAGAATATGGCTCAGTGTCTCGCCGGATTTTGCTGTAACTTTATTAGCCAATGCCTCAACAAGATTTGAGGACGATCCAATAGTGCTTTTTATACCTGCATCCGTCGGACGAGCAAGTAGTCCTCCAAAGTTGTCCTCAAAATTAGAATATAAGGATTGTAAATGAGTATCGTTGCAATGAATATTCTTGACTACTAAAAAACGCTCACTCGCAATAATTGCTGGGTTAAGTCGAAAATCAAGAGAATTACTAACGCGGGAAACCATATATCGCAAATTATTACTCTCGAAAAATCGTTGGAGTAACTGGACAAACGAATCCGCAAGATCAAGAGAAATATCCTTGATGGTCTCAAACCACGAAACGACCTGCTTTCGTGCTTCCTCTTCAGAAATAGTGGCTCTTATATGCCAATCTACGAGATACGCATATGCACCATCAGGATTAGTCAGAACATCATCAGCGCGGAGAGTCGTGAGGGCATTTCGTAATTCTTCTAACTCTGATTCTTTTGCACGATACTCAGCCTCATAGGCGTCATCAAGTGCTTGCCAGCACGCAAAATAATACTGACTTTCTTCTTCTGTTTTTTCAATCGTTCGTTCCAAATCTCTTTGTTCAAGCGCTTTCTCTTGGTCATAAATAGGTCGCACTAGCTCAATACATATATCAGTTGGAAGTTCTCCGGTGCTCAAACTTGGATATCGGTTGAGCATGAAAAATTCGTGCCAAATCTCATTGGGGAATTTATGCCATTGTTTAGACAGATAAGTATAAAACATAAATCATAGTTTCCCAGTAAAAGCGCGAGATATTAGAGATCGGAAAAGACCATCAAGTTTGGTAGCGGATTGTTTCTGTTTGTCTTTCTGTACTTCTATTTCTTTCACCAGATTCGCATATTGATTTTGCAGTTCAATTTTCGGAAGTGGTATTTGAGCATCTAATAAGATGGATTGATTAATATAAGGCAGGTCTAATTGCTCAACTGTTCTACGAAGAGACGAGTTTCTGAGTGCATCAGCAAGGTATATTGGATTTAATTTATTGGTATCCTGAATCGTTATAACAATCGCATTATCTGTAACCCAGCAGGGTCCTTGAGAAAGATGGATGACTCCACATTGCTGTCCAACACGTCCGGCAATTACCACCGGCTCATCATAAAGAGAACGTTTTGCCCAACCATTAATCCCATTACCTCCATAAATCGGGAACTCAGTTTTTATAGTAGATAAAACTACCTTGCTTGATTTGCCACTCTCAGCACGCACAAACTGACGGATTGTTCCCCAAGGATGCGTTGAATTCTTTGCATGGATGTCACCAAACATTTGCACGAACAAAGCCGGAATTAGCGCGCCCATTTTCTGATCTGTTTCAGCATGCTTCTTTTTGAGTGATTCGGCTTCTTCAAGTATGGTTACAATTCGCTTTTGTTCCGCAATACTGGGCAAAAAAGTAATTTCATAGTCTAGGATCTCCCGTTCTTTAACGGTTGGATAAGTGATTCCAGTTGAACGAGATTGTAAAAAAGAAAAAAAGTTATCATTCCACGCAAGGTAGTAATATAAAAATTTAACTAAGCATTCTTTCTCTTTTGGTTTTAAGATTGTAAAAGCAGACGTGATTGGCATCTCATTTTCAACAAGAGCAACCGCCCCTCTGTCTGGTCGCACACGAGAAACAATAACTGATCCAGCAGGACATAACACCGCACCAGATACGGATGCCTTTTCTTTCAAAGTGATTTTTTTTGAGTCCTTATCAATATCACCTATCTCTATATATGGGGATGTTCCTTTTTTTACTTTACTGATCTTTATATCCTCAAGTATTTCAAAAATCTTTGTTGCCATATCATATTTTGTCACCCAGTCTTTTCATACCCTCCACTATTTCGATTTCCAACATCACAGCCTCTGCGATGATATCCTTTGGATTACGATATTCTGTGGTGTCTAACGTTATCGGTTTATATCGTGACGCTGTAAGGTTATATTCTTCGGCTACAATTTTATCTCGCGTTGCGTTCCAACTATATGTTCCATCCACTTTGATTTCGTATGCACTCGTTAAGTCTTTGAGGTTATTATTTTTTTCATCCGGCTGTCGTTTATCGTCCAACGTAAAACCATCCCCTGTAACTTCGTAAAACCACACCTTTTCTGTTTTACCGCCCTTGGTATAAAAAAGAATAGCCGTTTTAACACCCGCATACGGCTTGAATACTCCAGATGGCAGACTAACTACGGCATCAATCTGACATGTATCCATAAGAAGTTCGCGCATCTTTCTGTGTGCCCCAGTTGAGCCAAACAATATTCCTTCCGGTACTACAACTGCGCAACGGCCACCTTCTGTAAGATGGTCGTACATATATTTTATGAAAAGAAGTTCTGTCTTTGTCGTGTTCAATCCAATATCCTCTTGAATTGCTTCTGGATTAATCGTTCCGGAAAAAGGCGGATTCGCAAGAACAAGATCATATTTTTTCTTTTTCTCTTCCGGCAAAGTAAGTGGATCAAAATTCACCACATTTGATTGAGAAAGGTTGTGGAGATAAAGATTCATTATTGCCACCTTTATCATATCCGCATCGTTGTCATAACCACTAAATGCCCTTGTGCGCAAAAATTCATGTTGAGCGGGAGTGAGTCGATCACCCGTGAGACGCCCTGCTGTGTGTTCATCCTCGCTGGTGTTAGACGCTAAAATATATTTGTAGGCTTCGATCAGAAAACCTGCGGTTCCACAAGCTGGATCTAAAATCAAGTCCGATGGCTTTGGTTTTACAATCTCTACCATCGTCTTGATAATATGGCGCGGGGTACGGAACTGACCGTTTGTTCCTGAAACAGCGATCCGATTTAAAAGATATTCATACATATCACCCTTTACATCGGTGTCATATTTTTCGGTATTGTTGTAATCCATGCTATCGATAATTGCTACAACAGAACGAAGTGTTGGACGATTGTAAATCTTTAAGTGGGCTTGTTTAAAGAGTGTCTTACCAGTTGGAGTCAGGTTTGGTAATTCGTGAAGTTTTTCAAACACCTCTGAGAGTGTGTTATAAAGCTCATCGCCTGCGAGCCGGCTAATGACTCGCCAGCCAAATTTACTAATTTTCCCATTAAAAATACTTTCATATTTTTTGCCTGATAATTCGGAGATTTTTTGTTGCTGTTCGTCCATTTCTGTGAGCGACTTCAAAAACATGAGATAGCTTATTTGTTCGATGGCTGTCATCGGGTTATTTACACCACCAGCAAAAAGCTCATCCATAATACGATCGACTTTTTGTTTCAAATCTGAGTTTGTGAAGTGCAGTGCCATAATTGTTTATTGGACGACAGTTAGAGCTGGACTAGTGCGAATAGTCTCGAATACTGGCTTTATTTTCCCGTCAAAGCGCGCAATGTACATACGTGTCCCCCCGAATTGAGTAAATGGTGGCTGATCAAGAAAGGCGTAGTCACCTTGTTCAAATTGAGCTAAAAGGGAGGGACTTTGGCTTAACTGGCGAACAAGGATTTTTAAAAGACGCATTTGTTCAAGATCGAGATCATGCTCAGCTCGAACACTCTCAACCAGCTCCATCAGTTGCTCTTCTTGTGTCGGTAGTTTTTCTACTCCAAGACCAGCTCGAACATAATCCAGAAGATCAGCAAAAACACGGTACGCGCGAGAAAGATTCCGTTCATTAAAGAATTCAGTCGGTTTGTCAAAGACATTTGTACGCAGGTATTCAGAAATCTCCTCATCAGCTCCATCGATTTTTATCTTTTCTTCAAAAGTAGGATTTTCCAAAAATACTTGTTTGATTCTATTTTCCCACTTCGTTATATACACGAGACGGTCAACTTTTTCGCCCTCTGGTCCGATTTCAAGTATTTCAGAATATACAATCGCATCTTTCCCCTCGTAGGTTTGTACTTCCGGAGGAGGCGGAGGGGGAGGTGGTGTTCCACCACCAGTCCCTCCTGTTGAAGTCGGGAGAGGTGCTTCAAAATCGTATTCTTCCTCAAAGTACTTAACCACTTCACAAAAATCGTGAATGAGAAATGATTTTTTCTCTGTACCGTCAGCAAATGTATATTTGCGCGTACCGCGTCCTTTGATTTGGATGTATGAAGTTGGTGAGGCAATAGGACGAGCGAGCACGACATTGAGCAGTTCGGGGCAGTCAAAACCAGTAGTGAGCATATCTACACTCACTGCAATACGTGGATAAAAATTATCATCTTTACGAAACTGCTTTGCAAGATCAGATGCACCTTTCACTCTTGAAGTGATCACTTCTGCAAATTTTCCGTTATGCTCAGGCGTGAGTTGATTTAATTCTTTTGCAAGTGCGACTGCATGATTTTGCGACACGGCAAAGAAAATCGTTTTTCCAATGGCTCCATCCGGTGTTTTCAGAGCGTTTTCAAGAAATTGTCTGCAAATAAGTTCGTTACGACGCGGAATCAATACTTGCTTTTCAAGTTGCGAAATTCGGTAAGTATAGTCTTCTCCATCAATTTCAATCTTCCACCCTTCTTCCGATACGGCTTCTTTGGTGATAAGAGAAACCATTCTGGCAATTTTTGGAGAAACAAGAAAGCCATCTCTCACACCATCTTGAACAGTGTATCTAAATGTTGGCGTACTAATATCACAGCCAAAGTGTTTGTATGTATCACGCGCAAAACGATACTCAAGCTTCAATGGGTCGTTAGCCTGCAATTTTTCAACGTCAATGTTTTTAAGAAAATCATTCGGGGTGGCAGTAAGACCAATACGAACAGCTTGAAAATATTCAACTACTTGGCGAGGAAGTTCTCCATATATTGATCGGTGCGCCTCATCATTAAAAACAAGGTCGAAGTATCCGGGCGTAAAGTCTTTTTTAAAATGAATATTTAGACTTTGGATTGTCGCAACGACAATATTTGCTCCCCCAAAGACAGCTTTTTGCCCAGGTCTGTAGCGTACAGCCCGATACTGGTCATTAAAAGCTATTTGAAAAGCGTCTAAGGTTTGTCTTGCAAGTTCTACGCGATCCACAATAAAAAGAATCCTTTCAGCTTGATGTGCTTTTAGAAAACGATCAATAATCGCGGCAGAGAGTCGGGTTTTCCCTGTGCCCGTTGCCATCTCTAGGAGAAATGATCTTTTCCCTTCATCAAATTGCTTGGCGATAGTGTCTGATGCCATTATTTGATAGGGACGACCAGAAATTGCAATATTATGAGGAACGGATAAAAGAGGCTTGCGAGACTGTTTCAGATCATGTCGTCGTTGGAGATCCTCCGGGGAAATAAAACGCTCAATTGGCACCGCATCACCTTCTTCTAAATCCCAAAAATAGAGTTGTTCTGAATTAGCCAAAAAAGCGTATCTGCAATTATTTGCTTCTGCATATCCGCGAGCTTGTTGTTTCGCAGTGTAAGGGTCAATTGAATCCTTTTTTGCCTCAACAAGAGCAAGATTTCTCCCGTTTCTGTCGTGCAAAAGATAATCCATCCGAGACTGCTCGGTAAAGACATTTTTACCTGCACCCTCAAGAATCCAACCAGCTTCTTGAAGTTTGCGGTTTATTACAATTCGAGCATCTTGCTCTGTATATGTTTGATTGGTATTTTCGTCCATCATAATTCCTATTGATCCTAGTATAACCCTAAAATCCTCGCCCTGCCGCTCCATGCATTCACCCCCCCCCGCGAATCCGCCGGAAGGCAAAAGAGAAATGCGCGGACAGGGCTCGGGGCCGCCGTCCGCGGCGGCGAGCCCGCGAGTCTGCGAGCGGGCGAGAGAGTTAGGGATGCTGGGCGAAATAGGTTCGAGCTTTGTTGTATAATGTCAC
>JBAYGX010000083.1:0-6919 GCA_041666465.1 Candidatus Altimarinota bacterium | reverse complement strand
TTTGAATCCGTTTGTTGAATCTTCTATAACAGTTACTTGTGCGGGTGGGATTTTTAATTTTTTCGCGACCAAAAGGAAAATTTCCGGGTGTGGTTTCGCATGTAGAACTTTATCTCCTCCGACTATTACTTTGAAATATTTAAGTATGCCAAGTCTTTTTAGGCATATTTTTGCGAGGTGCGTGTGCGAGCTTGTGCCGAGTGCAAGGATATATTTTTTTGAAAGTTCTTTTATGGCTTGTTTTGTATTTGGGACTTTGGGAAAAAGTTTTCCATAATATTTTTCTAGAGTTTTCGCGTGTGCTTTTTCAATTTCTTTAACACTATATTTTGCGTTAAATTTTTTCTTTAAAAGCTTGAAAAAATCGGTTAATCCCATGCCCATGTATCCCTTTATTTCACTTTTTTTTATTTTCATGCCGAAATTCCGAAAAGTTTCCAGTTCCGCCTCCAAATGAAGTTTTTCGGAATCGATTAGTGTTCCGTCCAGGTCGAAGATTATGGCTTTTGTGGGCATGGAGAAGGTGATAGGGGATAGCTTATAGCTTCTTGATTCAAAATCGCGCAAGTAAATTCGAACGGTTCACTTGAATTATTTCTGAACTGATGTCTTTTATTCGATTCCACAAATATGCTTTGGCCTTCTGTTATTTTATGTTCTTTCCCGTTTTCATCTATTGCAAGGCCGTTACCTTTTTCAACTTTGATTATATGTTCGAAATTATGTTCGTGAAGTGGCGTATGGCCTCCCGGGAAAATTCTGAAATAACGCATGATTATATTTTGAGAGCCGTCTTTTGGTCCTATCAAAACTTTCATTGTTACGTCTTTTGCGCCATCCATTTCCATTTTTACTGCCGGGATTGTTGAGTTTTTGTTAATTTTCATTGGTGTATTTTAGTTTTCATGATTGTATTTAGATTTTACCTTATTGGATTTGTTGCTCCTAGTGCTTTATAGATGTTAAAATTCAATTAAATTAATTCCCCTATATGTCTTTACTTGGTGCATTTATAGTCCCGCATCCTCCTGTTATGGTCCCCTCTGTTGGTGGTAAAGAAGGCTTGAAGCCTATTGAGAAGACTGTTTCTTCTATGCTTCGGATTGCGAAAACAGCTTCCAAGCTTGAAATCGATACTGTTGTGATCATTACTCCGCATGGGCCGGTTTATCCCGATAGAATTAGCATTCGCATGCCTGTAAGCGGTAAGTTAAGTGGTGACTTGAGTGCGTTTGGTTCAAGTGATGGTCTTAGTTTAGATGCGGATTTGGATTTGGCTGATGATATTATTACGGGATCGGTTGATGGTGGTGTTAAGGTCTTGCCGATTGATGATAGCAATCTGGATCATGGCGTTTTGGCGCCGATGTTTTATGTGAACAAAGCGCTTCCAATTGGTTATAAGTTAGTGAGTATGAATATTTCTTTTGCTGGATATAAAACGCATTATGATTTTGGGCGAGTTTTAAGAAAAGTTTTTGATAAAAGTAATAAAAAGATATTGCTTGTTGCGTCCGGTGATTTATCTCATTGTTTAACCAAGGATGCGCCTTGCGGATATGGAAAAGAAGGAGCAAAATTTGATAAAAAACTTGTTTCTATGATTGAAAAAGGTGATGTCCAAGGAGTTTTGGATCTTGATCCTTTCTGGGTTGATGAGGCAAAAGAGTGCGGACTTCGATCCGTTTGTACGGCGCTTGGGGTAGCGGGGGAGAAGAAGTTTAAGGTGTTGTCTTATGAGGGGCCATATGGAGTAGGGTATTTGGTGGCTGTGAGCTGATGACTGACAACTTATAACTTGAAGATGATGAAAAATCCTTATTGTGAATTGGCGTTTAAAACGATAAAAACTTATTTGGAAACCGGAAAGGTGATTGATTTGCCAAAAAATGTTCCATCAGAGTTGAAAACAAAGAAGGCTGGATCTTTTGTTTCACTACATCTGAAAAATGGGGACTTGCGCGGTTGTATTGGTACTTTTTTGCCGACTTGCAAATGTATTGGAGACGAGATTATTCGAAATGCGATTTCGGCGGCGACTGATGATCCGAGGTTTATGCCTGTTGATGAATCTGAGCTTGGTAATTTGGATATTTCCGTGGATGTTTTGTCCGAGCTCGAGGGATGTAAGATTGAGGATTTGGATCCGAAAAAATATGGGGTGATTGTTACTTGTGGTGGTAGGCGAGGGCTACTGCTTCCGGATTTGGAAGGAGTTGATACGGTAAAATCGCAACTTCAAATCGCTTGTAGAAAAGCGGGGATTGATTATGGTAACGAAAAATTCGAGGTAAGCAGATTTACCGTGAAAAGATATAGCTGATAGCTGTGGGCTGAGAGCTTTTATTTCTTCTGGACGATCTTATCGATCAATCCATATTTCAGTGCTTCTTCCGCACTCATGAAGTTATCGCGATCCGTGTCTTTTTCGACTTCTGTTATTTTTTTGCCACTGTGTTTTGCGATAATTCCATTTAATTTAGCTTTTGTTTTTAATATATGACGAGCATGTATTTCGATTTCCGTTGCTTGACCTTCAACGCCTCCAAGTGGTTGATGAATCATGACTTCCGCATTTGGGAGTGAGAATCTTTTGCCCTTGGCACCTCCGCAAAGAAGTACTGCGCCCATTGATGCAGCCATTCCTACGCAAACCGTTGAAACATCGCATTTCAAGTGTTGCATTGTGTCATAAATCGCCAAGCCGGCAGTTACATGTCCGCCTGGGCTGTTTATGTACATCGTGATGTCTTTTTTGGAATTTTCATTATCCAAGAAAAGAAGTTGAGCGATGATTAAGTTTGCAACATTCCCGTTTATTTCCGTTCCCAAGAAAATAATACGATCTTTAAGAAGGCGGGAATAGATATCATAAGATCTTTCGCCCTGCGCGGTTTTTTCAAGTACGGTTGGTACCAAAATATTTGATTGTATCGGATCAAATCCGTGTTTGTTTTTTGTTGCCATGTGGAATTTTATTATTTATTTCTTGTAAATTATACCATCTTTTCGATGTTTTTTCAGGTCGTTAATGTTGACATATTGAAGGTTGGTGTGTTTTAAGATTTGTAGTAATTTAAAAATTCACTATGACAGAAGCTGATTCATTGGGAGGTTCTTCTGCCGTAGACCACTCTGTTTTGTCTTCTCGTTCTGTTTTAAAAACACAACTTGATCCTTGTTTTGGTGCACTTTCTTTAGTGGATGTAAAAGGTCAGCCTAGTTCAAGCGAAGATTCTTTTCATTTATTTGCTACTCGTATGGCTTATCGGCTTGTTTGTGCTACTCCTTTTGATATTCATAATCCTTCATTCGATTTTCCTACTCTTCTTAGGCAATTTACTGCTAGTGTTTTGTTGATTTGTCCTAATTCTCAACTTCATGAAATCAATCAAGCTTTTTATGTTGCTTGTACCCTTTTTATGGGGGAATTGAGAGATGCTCTTGTTCGAGCAATGCGTATGGATTTTGAATTAACTGTTCTCCAGCACCTTTCTTCCGTTCGAACTCGCGATGTCCGATAATTTCTCAATATCATAATATCTGCAGTTTTCTATCAAGAAGAGGAGTTCGGCGAAAATATCTCCATCTATAAATGGACAGAAATAATCATGAACATTATCAACTCCAAGAGCGACATTTATTCCGGCTTCTACCAATTGTGGAACTGGGGCAATTGAGTTATGAACCGGAGCCATTTTTTGTCTTAATTGAACGCCATCTATCATAGATCTTGGGCAAACGATTACGCTCATTTGTGCTTCTTTTATAAGTTTAATGACTTCATTCATGTAATCGTCTTTTTGTGCCGCCAGTGAACAGCAATGAACCGCATTTACTCGTCCTTGCATCTTATGTTCTATAACTTTTCGAGCGAGAAGTTCGCTGTCTTTTTCATCCGGATCATTATTCTGATCTATATGAACATCAACAGTTTTTCCGTGTTTTTTTGCCACTTCGAAAATATAGTCCAAATGTTCCGCTTGATTAGGTCTGTCACGAGAGGGGAGTCCGCCTAGAACATCAACGAATGGAGCCGCTTTTTCGATCCATTCTCGAGCGAGCGGATTAAGGGCACCATCCAATATTTGTGAGCAAATTTGGATTTTAATTTTATCCTTATATTTCTCTTTTAATTCGAGTGCAGCTTCGACGCACATCATTCCAACCGCCGTATCCACATCTATGTTTGTTCTTGTGATTGTCGATCCTTGAGCAATAAATTTTTCTACACTTATCGACATTCTTTCTACTAGATTCTCATGTGTGTAGCTTTTCTTAACGTCTTTCCACAATCCCCATTTCGCTTCCATGCTTGCCAGTGTCATATTGAGAGTTTCAGGTGTGATTATATGAGCCTTGTCGAAATGAGCATGGCATGAAACCGGGCCTCCTTTTTCTGCGATTTTTTGGCGCAAGACTGAATGTAAATCCCAAGATTGCATGGCGGAGGAGTTAGTATTAAGTATCATGTATTAAGTATTAAGGGGTATGGTATTTTTTCTTACTTATGTCTTATGACATATGACTTATGACTTCATCAATGCTTTTATCTCTTTCTCGATTTTATCCAATCCCAAATTCCCTGTTCCTCCTTGGTGCGTGGACATTTTTAGCCATTTATTCACATCTTTTTCGGTTACCTTAATCTTATCTATATTAGAGCCGATCTCTCTATATGCATCGCGGAAAGTCATTCCTTCTTTCACTTTTTCAAAAGCCTTATGTGCGGCGAACAAACCCGGACAATCGAGCATTGATTTCATTAAAATCTCTTTATTTGGCTCTATGTTTTCTATGATTACGCCCATTGCATCAAGTGACATCTCCGTGTATTTCAAGCCTAAGAACAAAGGTCTCTTAATATCTTGCCCATCTCTATGATATCCGGAAATCTTATTTAGAATATTCATTGTCGCTTCGCTTCTGCAAGCGATTACTGTTGCCGTTCTGCCTCTTATAAGTTCGGCGACATCGAGATTTTTCTTTTGTGGCATTATTGATGAGCCTGTTGAGATAGAATCATCCATTTTGAAAAACTGGAATTCTTGTGTTGTAAAAAATAACATGTCGCATGCGAGTCTATTTAGAGTAAGCATTATTTGAGAGCATGCTTCCAAGACTAGGCCTTCGATTTTTCCTCGAGAGTTGTGGCAGTAGATAACATTGTTTTGTGTTTTTTTGAACCCTATCTCGCGACTTAACCAGTCTCTGTCGAAATCAAAAGGTGAGCCATATCCTGCGCCTGATCCGAGAGGGTTCTGATCAACTATATCATCCGAGATTGCTATTATAAGTTTTGCGTCATCCATTAAGCTTTCTGCGAAAGCGCCCATCCATGTGCCGACGCTTGTTGGCATGGCTTTTTGCATATGTGTGTATCCAGGCATTGGTACCATTTCATATTTTCGTCCGAATTTTATGAATTCCAGTGCGAGTTTTAACGCTTTTTCTCTTATGAATTTAGCTTTTCTTTTTAGAAACCATCTCATCATTACAAGCACTTGGTCATTTCTTGAACGACCTGTGTGAATTTTCTTTCCTGTGTCTCCGAATTTCTCTATTAAGTAGTCTTCTATCTTTGTATGACAGTCTTCATCTTCAACTTTTAGTATAAATTCTCCTTTCTTATATAAGGCTAAAATTTCATCAAGCCCTTGTTCCAACTGTTTTAACTCTTTGTCTGTTAGTAAATTGTGTTTTTTTAGCATGCGTGCGTAACACCTGGAACACCACACATCATCCGGTATCATTTCCTGATCGTACAAAATATCTTCGCCTGCGTTGAATTCTTCTACGATTTTGTTTAGACGAACTTCTTTATTTTTGAACCAGATCTTCTTTTTGATTGTTTTTGTCATTTTATGATTTAAGTTATTTTTTACATTTTAATAGAGGAATCACTGGAATACAAATCCGAATTTAGAATGGCTTATTATGGCTTTGTTTAGCCTTGAATTGATTGTCTGGTGATGCGCGTGAAACTTTTTTATTGAAAATCGTTTGACAATGGATTTATCCCTGCTAAAATGCTTTCGCTTTTCGTTTTGAAAAGGCAAATTTTGTTCCTTGACAGCTAGGATGTAGTAGAGAAGCCTTGTCAATTTTTTTCAAAATTATTTCATGCTTCGGCATGAATTTATTTTTTTATGGAGAGTTTGATCATGGCTCAGGATTAACGCTGGCGGTGTGTATAATACATGCAAGTCGTACGGTAGTCGCAAGACTACAGTGGCAAACGGGTGAGGAACGCGTTGGAACCTGCCTCGCACTCAGGGATAGCCCGTCGAAAGACGGATTAATACCGGATGGTCCCGCAAGGGTAAAGCTTTTGCGGTGCGAGAGGGGCCTGCGTAGTATCAGCTAGTTGGTGAGGTAATGGCTCACCAAGGCTATGACGCTTAGCTGGTCTGAGAGGACGACCAGCCACAATGGGACTGAGACACGGCCCATACTCCTACGGGAGGCAGCAGTAGAGAATATTTCGCAATGGGGGAAACCCTGACGAAGCAACACCGCGTGATCGATGAAGGCCTTCGGGTTGTAAAGATCTTTTCTGGGGGACTAATTCTGAATGTACCCTAGGAATAAGCACCGGCTAACTCTGTGCCAGCAGCCGCGGTAATACAGAGGGTGCTAGCGTTATCCGGAATTATTGGGCGTAAAGCGTCCACAGGCGGTGAACTAAGTCGGATGTAAAATCCAATGGCTTAACCATTGAATCGTATCTGATACTGGTTCGCTAGAGATTTGTAGGGGCACGTAGAATTCTGTGTGTAGGGGTAAAATCCGTAGATACACAGAGGAATACCAAAAGCGAAGGCAGCGTGCTGGGCAAATTCTGACGCTCAAGGACGACAGCGTGGGGAGCAAACGGGATTAGATACCCCGGTAGTCCACGCCGTAAACGATGGATACT
>JBAYGX010000082.1:0-7076 GCA_041666465.1 Candidatus Altimarinota bacterium | reverse complement strand
TGGATATAAAAAGATTACAGGATATCGGTTCTTACAGGGGTTATAGGCACAGAAGGAGATTACCGGCCAGGGGTCAGAGAACAAAAACGAACGCCAGAACGAAGAGAGGTCGCCGCGTAACCATGGGAAGCGGAAAGAGAAAAGAAACAAAGACTTAAACCAAACTTCTAGCTTTACTAGCTTACTAATTCAAACTAATTCATGGCAACAAGCACAAAAAAAAGGCGAAGCGTGATCAAAGGTAATGTGTACATAAACGCCAGCTACAACAACACGATTGTAACAATAGCGGACGAAAAAGGAGATGTCTTGGCATGGAGCAGCGCAGGCGCAAGCGGATTCAAGGGGACCAAAAAATCAACTCCATACGCAGGACAAGTTGCAGCGGAGAACGCAGTAAATAAGGCAAAACTTTTCGGTCTGGAAAAAGTTGATGTTTATGTAAAAGGAGTTGGATCCGGAAGAGAACAGTCTGTTAGAGCGTTGATAGCAAACGGATTGGATGTAGAGGCCATTTACGACAGAACACCGGTCCCACACAACGGATGCAGAAAACCAAGAGCAAGAAAAGTTTAAATTCATTCATCTAGTTACTAATCTATCCCCACATGTCTCGATACACAGGACCAAAATGCAAACTATGCAGACGCGAAGGCGAAAAGCTCTTCTTAAGAGGAACAAGATGCGAAGGACAAAAATGCGCTATCGTCAGAAGGAATTATGCTCCAGGACAATTGGCAAAAAATGCTTTTGGGAAACAAACGGAATATGGGAAACAGCTCAGGGCAAAGCAAAAAGCTAAAAGAGTATATGGATTAATCGAAAGGCAGTTCGAACTTTATTATGAAAGAGCCGTTAAGCAATCCGGCTCAACGGAATTGGCATTGCAAAAATTACTTGAAACAAGATTGGATAACATTGTTTACAGAGCCGGGTTGGCAGAATCAAGAAACCAGGCAAAGCAAATTGTGAACCATGGACTTATTAAGGTTAACGGGAAAAGAGTAGATATCCCTTCAATCCAATTGAAAGTAGGAGATGTATTCGAAGTATATGAAGCAAAGAAATCGAGCAAATTGTTTGAAAAAGCTAAAGGCGATAAGAAATTCAAAGCTCCAAAATGGTTAAAAGTTGATCTTGGCATTCTAAAAGGAGAATTGATAAATATGCCTGAAAAAGAGGACATGGAATCGATTATTGACACGAAGATGATCATTGAGTTCTACTCTAAGTAAAAACAAAAATCATATATCCCCTATCACCTAACCTATCTTCTTACATATGCATATTATCCAAGAAGAAATTGGGCTCCCAAAAATCACCATAGATCGCAAGGGCGACAATCACGCAATAATTACCGTGAGTCCTTTGCCATCAGGATATGGCATGACGTTGGGAAACGCCCTAAGAAGAGTGCTTTTATCATCTCTTCCAGGCGCTTCAGTTTCAGGCGTAAAAATAAAAGGTGTTTCTCATGAATACACAACGGTAAAGGGTGTGAAAGACAGTATTTTGGATATAATTTTAAATTTAAAACAACTTCATCTTAAGAAAGATACCAAAGAACCTTCTGTAATAACTTTATCATCAAAAGCAGGTGGGAAAATTACAGCAAAAGATTTCAAGACCACAAGTGATGTTGAAATTCTAAACAAAGACCTTTACATCACGACCCTTGATAAGGGCGGGAAACTTGAAATGGAAGTATTTGTAGAAAAAGGAGTTGGTTATAAACCTTCAACTCTTGAGAAAAAGGAAGGACAAGATGCAGAGATAATCGAAATCGATCGTGTTTTCACTCCAATAAAAAGAATTAAATACGACATTGAAGCAACTCGTGTAGGTAAGATGACAAATCTGGACAAATTGATAATGGAGATAGAAACAAACGGATCGATAGACCCAGAAAATGCGATTAAATTTGCAGCAAATGTACTTGAATCATATTTTGGAATATTTGATAAATCTGAAGCCCCTGTTGAAGCAGAGTTCATGAGTGATTTCGACAAAATCGCACGCAAAACAGCTGAAGAAGAGTCAAAGAAACCACAACAAGAGATGTATACACCGATTGAAATTCTCGGTTTATCCCCAAGAACATTAAATTCTTTGATAAACGGAGGAATCGGATCTATAGAGCAATTAACAAAATGCACGGAATCCAAATTGAACAATTTAAGAGGATTCGGCAAAAAGGCATTAACGGAAGTGGAAGATGCATTGAAAGAAAGATCTTTAAAACTTGCTGAAGAACAATAGAAGCCGCGAAGCGGCCTCTCCCCTAGTCACCACAGGCGACTTCTCTTCTCCCCTTCCCCTCAATACTATCTACTAACTACTAGCTACAAACTAATTATGAGACATCTAAAGAAGCAACACAAATTAAGTCTGAGAAAAAAACGAAGAGTAGGTTTACTTAAGAACCTTGCACAATCTCTCGTAATTTATGAGCAAATCACTACAACAGAAGCTAAAGCAAAAGCTTTGAGGGAATATATCGAAAGACTCATAAATAATGCAAAGAAAGCTGAAAAAACAACGGCAATAAGAGAAGCAAACAGATATTTCTCTGACAAAAATGCAGCAAAAAAACTATTGGAAGTGTTGGTTAAAAAATATGCAAATAAAAGCTCCGGATTCACAAGGATAGTAAAGACAAGTCCTCGAGTCGGAGACGCAGCTCCTATGGCAATAATCGAACTAATTTAAATTATGAACTCAAAAACATACTCACCAAAACTAGAAGAAATAAACAAGAATAGGAAATGGTTCCTAATCGACGCGGAAGGAAAAACTCTTGGCAAACTTGCAACAAAAATTGCAGTCATCTTAAGGGGAAAGCATAAACCATGCTTTTCACCGCATTTAGATTGTGGCGATCATGTAATCATCATAAATGCCGAGAAGATCAAATTAACAGGGAATAAACTTGAACAAAAAACCTATTTCAAACATACGGAATGGATGGGTCATTATACCCTGACAAGCGCAAAGAAAATGCTTGCGGAAAAACCAACAAAAGTAATCAGCGAAGCAATATTGGGAATGATACCAAGAACAAGATTAAGAAATCATATAATGTCAAAATTGCATATTTACGCCGGACCAACTCATGGACAAGCCGCACAAAATCCGGAAACAATAACCTTATAATTTATGCCAAAGAAGGAAACACCGATAAAACTTACTGGAAAATATGACTACGCGTGTGGGAAAAGAAAACGAGCTATCGCGAGAGTAAAATTACAAAAAGGAACAGGTAAAATAACTGTGAACGGCAAAGATGTAAAAGAGTACATAAAAGTCGGTGCACTCATACCTTTGATAAAAACTCCTTTAAAACTTGTTAAGAAAGAGAACGATTTTGATGTTGTTGCAGTAGTTAAAGGCGGCGGACAAAAAGGACAAGCTGAAGCAATCAGACATGGAATATCAAAAGCTTTGTTGGAATACGATAGCGAATTACGCTTAACACTTAAGAAAGCTCATCTCATAACAAGAGATTCCAGAATAAAGGAAAGAAAGAAGTTCGGTCTAAAGAGAGCAAGAAGGGCACCACAATGGTCTAAAAGATAAAAGGAAGCGAAACGCTCCTTTTATCCATATTATAAGTTGTTTCGTGTCAACGAAACTCCTATTTATTACTACGGGTTTTTTATTCCGATGTATTTTGCTAAACTCCTCTATGACACTTCTTCTACTTCCCCTACTTCTTAAACTTCCTAATGCGCTTCGACATTCTTACAATCTTCCCGCAATTCATAAAAGATAACCCTTATTTCAAATATTCAATAATCGGAAGGGCTGTTGAAAGAAGACTAATTACGGTAAAGGCTCACGACATTCGCAAATACTCAAAGGACAAACATAAAAAAGTTGACGATACACCGTATGGAGGTGGCGCAGGGATGGTAATGGCATGCCAACCGATTTTCGACGCAATAAAGGCTGTTAAAAAGCTAAATAAAGGACCTGTAATATTTCTAACACCTCATGGTAAGACACTAACCCACTCTAAGGTATTAAAACTATCAAAACTCAAAAACATAACTCTTCTTTGCGGAAGATATGAAGGAATAGACCAGAGAATACGAGAAACGCTAGTAGACGAAGAAATATCTATCGGAGATTTCGTTCTAACCGGAGGAGAATTACCGGCAATGATACTAATAGATGCAATAACGAGACAATTACCCGGGGTATTGCATGATGACACTTCGGCACTTGAAGACTCTTTTACAAAAAAGCTTGGCGGGAAAAAAGAGTACCCCCATTACACAAGACCGGAAGTTTTCAAAAAAATGTCAGTACCAAAAGTACTTTTAAGCGGAAATCACAAAGAGATCGAAAAATGGCGAATGGAAAACTTAACTTGATGAATCGGAACATAATTCCAAAGAGGCAACATCATCATCTGTTGAAACACACCCAGATCCAAAATGAGGAGTTCTATTTATATAATTTGAGACATGGCTAAGCGTATATCGAGCAGCCATAAGCCAAGAACTGACAGCGGGCTCATTGCGATTGACCATAATAAATTGCTAATAATCAAGCCCTCTATCGGAAAATATTTTCGCAAGCCCCTTCCATAAAAAAGTTGTAACATCAGAGTCGACACTATAATTATGACTAACCAAAAAATCCAACATATCGGCACATAGGAAATCTATAACCTCATCATACAAAACAGCACCTGCACCATCTGAAAGAAAAAAATATTCCTCAAGAAAACTTTCAACCTGTTGCCTGAAAGTCATCCCGGACATAAAATCCACCTCGGACAAATCCATCCATTTTCTTATACGAGAATCCAACTCTCTCCTTAAGTCGTCACTACAATCAGCTTTTTCCATAAAAAATTTTTTTAAGTAGAGTATTTACTGTAAAATAGAACAAAAATCAACACATGATCCATTAAAATGCACACCAAAGACCAAAACCAAATATTCAAAGCATTCAATACTAAAATGCTTGGCCTGGATTCAACACAGTTAAAAGAGCTGCAAATCAAATACGGGAAAAATGAAATCAAAGGGAAGAAAAGAACACCTCTAATCATTCAATTTTTCGAAGAATTCAAAGATTTAATGGTCATAATACTGATTATCGCAGCAATACTCGCAGGAATAGGCGGTAAAACCGTAGACGCTTCTGTAATATTATTCATCGTTATTTTAAACGCAACAATCGGATTCATTCAGAAATTCAAAGCGGAAAAGGCTCTAGAAGCACTTAAGAAAATGGTTCAACCACATGCAAAAGTAATAAGAGATGGAAGAGAAAAAATCATAGATGCACGAGATTTGGTACCGGGAGATATTTTAATCATAGAAGAAGGCGACAAAATAGGAGCGGATGCCAGACTTATAGAGGTAAACAATCTGGAAATAGACGAGTCAACACTTACGGGAGAATCTCGTCCGGTTAAAAAAATCACAGAGGCTATAGATAAAAAACATCTAAATCACGACGAACATGAAAACATGATTTTCATGGGTACGGCGGCAACAAAAGGCAATGGCAAGGCAGTAGTAGTAAAAATCGGGATGGAAACGATGTTCGGACGAATAACTCATTTGACAACAACCACAAAGAAAGACTTAAGCCCACTTCAAAAAGAACTAATCAAACTTGGTATTTTTGCCGGGAAAATAAC
The DNA here is from genome assembly GCA_041666465.1 of Candidatus Altimarinota bacterium. Lineage (GTDB taxonomy): Bacteria > Patescibacteriota > Gracilibacteria > UBA1369 > UBA12470 > XYC2-FULL-41-22. The sequence continues at coordinate 1,417 of JBAYGX010000082.1, read as the reverse complement.
ATTAGTAATATCCATTATATTATTCTGCGTAGGATATTTCGTACAAGGTCAAAGTTTTTCAGACACAATATTATTCGCAACATCGGTTGCAGTTGCAGCGGTCCCGGAAGGACTACCGGCAACAATCACAATCGCTCTTGCACTCGGAGTTCAAAGACTTGCCAAGAAAAATGCGATAATGAAGCAACTTTCATCCGTTGAAACACTGGGATCGACAACTGTAATTTGCACGGACAAAACCGGGACAATCACGAAAAACGAAATGACAGTAAAAGAAATTTTTATACCTGAATATAAAATCAACATAAGCGGCACCGGATATGAACCTAAAGGATCGTTAATTGTTAACAATAAAGAGTTCGATCATAAATCAAATAAAAATCCTGAACTGACAACCTCGCTAAACCTATTGGGACAAGCGGCAACGCTATGTAACAATTCACAACTGGCCCAGGAAGAGAATGTATGGAGCATCATAGGCGATCCTACGGAAGGCGCATTGTTAACGGTAAGTGAAAAAATCGGAACAGAAACAAAAAAAATCACGACTCAATGGAAAAGAGTTCTTGAAATACCGTTTTCATCCGAAAGAAAAATGATGAGCATCATTTGCTCCGGGAAATATGAAAAAACAACAATGATATTATCAAAAGGAGCTCCTGATGTTGTTTTGAATAAATGCACACATGCACTTATAAACGGCAAGCTAGTGGAAATGGATAAAGAACTTACAAAAGAAATCAGCAAAAACAATGATAGAATGGCTCGAATGGCATTAAGAGTTTTGGCATTCGCATACAAACCAATGAAAAGAGAGAAAAAATATGATGAAAAAACTGCAGAAGAAAAACTAATATTTATAGGACTAACGGGGATGATGGATCCACCAAGAGAAGAGGTCCCTGCCGCTGTAGCTCTAACGCACAAAGCAGGAATAAAAACATACATAATAACGGGAGACTACGGTCCAACCGCGGAATCAATTGCAAGACAAGTTGGAATAGTTTCTTCAAAAAATCCAAGAATAATAACAGGTGCTGAATTGGAAACATTTTCGGAAACAAGACTTTCAAAAGTGCTTAAAATGGAAAAAGAAATCATATTCTCGAGAGTAAGTCCGGAACACAAACTCAAAATTATTTCAGCTCTCAAGAAAAACGGCGAAATCGTCGCAATGACAGGCGACGGCGTAAATGATGCCCCAGCTCTCAAACGGGCGGACATAGGCATCGCAATGGGCATTGCAGGCACGGATGTAAGCAGGGAGGCAAGCAACATGGTGCTAGCTGACGATAGTTATTCAACTATAGTCGCAGCTGTTGAAGAAGGTAGAAAGATTTATCAAAATCTTAGGAAATTTATTTTCTATACATTCTCATGCAACATCGGCGAATTGGTAACGGTATTCGCATCAATA
>JBAYGX010000081.1:0-7194 GCA_041666465.1 Candidatus Altimarinota bacterium | reverse complement strand
TGGCGAAAGAGGCGATAAAGAGGTATAAAGAGGATGTGGAGAAGGGGATTTTCCCAGGAGAGGTGGAGAGCTATAGGTCGTAGGTTGTAAGTCGTATGGATAGAATTATAATATATCAGGTGAAAAATGGGGCGATGGGTAATATGTGTAAATTTTGCACATACTGTTAATTAAATAATCATGCAAATTCTTCGCACAATCCGTATCACTCAACAGATGATGTCTCTGACCCGAGAGCAGGGTAAGACTATTGGTTTTGTCCCGACGATGGGTGCTCTTCATGATGGTCATTTGAGTCTGATTGCGAAAGCGAAAAGCGAATGTGATGTTGTTGTCGTGAGTATTTTTGTGAATCCTACCCAGTTTGGCGAGGGCGAGGATTTTAATAATTATCCGAGGGATTTTGAGAAGGATCGACTTGTGCTTGAACGGGCGGAAGTGGATTATCTTTTCTATCCGGAGCCTTCGGAAGTTTATGGCGTGGAAGATCCGATTGGGTTTAAATTACCTAGCGATTTAACAGATATGATGTGTGGCAAATTCAGGCCTGGGCATTTCGAAGGTGTTGCGCAAGTTTGCGCGAAATTTTTTAACATAATCTGTCCTCATAAGGTTTATTTTGGGCAAAAAGATTATCAGCAGACGCTTGTTATCGAGAGGTTGATTGAGGATCTGAATTTTGGGATTGAGTTGCGAGTTTGTCCTACGGTTCGGGAGCAATCGGGGTTGGCGATGAGTTCCAGAAATAAGAATTTAGTTGATTTGGAGGCGGCTCAAGTTTTAAGTAAGGCACTTTTTGCGGTAAGAGATGCGTATAAGGCTGGTGAGAGAGATGAGGGGCGACTTATAGATGTTGGGATTGGCGTTTTGAAGATGGAGCCGAGGTTTGAGATGCAGTATTTGGAGATAGTGAATGGAGTTGCTGCGATTGCTGGATATATAGGTAAAGTTCGACTTGTAGATAATGTAATTCTAGAGTCATGAAAGGAGTTTTGTTAAACAAAACGGTTTATAATAGAGGTCACGGAACCGCTTCGCTTTCCGTGACTGGTTCTTATTTTGATGGTAAAAAAATCTTGGTCGGAGTGACTGCCGGAGCGGCGATTTGTAAGGCGACTGAGTTTGTTAGGCGTCTTCGCGAGAGCGCTTTGCGCGTTGATGTAGTTATGACTCAAAATGCGACGAGATTGGTTTCTCCGCAGTTGTTTAATGCTGTTACGGATATGTACGACGGTAATTCGATGAGGCATATGGACTGGCAAAAATATGATTTGATTTGCGTGGTTCCGGCGACTGCTAATTTTATCGGTAAGACGGCGAATGGAATTGCGGACGATCTTTTGACGACGACGGTTTTGGCTTATAAAGGTCCGGTTCTTGTCGCTCCTGCGATGAATACTGCCATGTGGGAGAATTCTGCCGTTCAAGAAAATGTTTCTAGGCTGAAAAAGAGGGGCTTTGAGTTTTGCGGACCTGAAAAAGGCATGCTTGCGTGTGGAGATAACGGATGGGGGCGTATGAGTGAAGTTGCTAAAATTTTGGCTTATGCCGAGCGAATTTTGGCTCCAAAAGATTTAAAAGGGAAAAATGTTTTGGTTACTGCCGGATCGACTCGTGAAATGTTTGATGATGTTAGGTTTATGGCAAACGGTTCAAGTGGGCGAATGGGATACTCTTTCGCGAAAGAGGCGTGGATTAGGGGGGCTTCGGTTTGGATTGTTGTCGGACATGTGGATTTAGAAGATCCTTATGACATGCGAGTTGAAAAAGTGGTGAGTGCGGAAGATATGTTTAAGGCGGTTAAAAAGCACTTCAAATGGTGTGATTATTTTGTTTCGGCGGCTGCGGTGGCTGATTTTCGACCTGTTCAAAGGGTGAGAGGTAAGATTGTGAAAAAAGATGGGTTGGATGTTTCTTTCACGGAAAATGTGGATATTCTGAAGTGGTGTGGCGCGAATAAGAAGCGTGGACAAAAAATTATCGGATTTGCGATTGGGGATGCGCGTGAGAAATTCCTGACGAAAAAATGTGATTTTCTTGTCGAAAATGATGTTGCGAATGTTGGAGCGCTCCACGGGGAGTGTGTTTTGATCGGGCGTGTGGGTGAGAAGAGTTTTAGTGGTACGAAAGGTGAGATGGCAAAGGGTGTTTGGGATGAGGTTCTGTAACGGATTGCAAGATGGTATTTTTCGTGCTATAATTTAAGGATGGTAATTAAAAAAATACATGCCTGATGAAGTAGCGAAAAAACCGGAAGATGAAATAGGAGTGCAGGATGTGCGAAAAACCGTTAGTGATGCGGCAAAGGTGCATGCGCCTTCGGCGGCGACTGCCGAATCCGATATTGTTCATGATGTGGACAGTTTTTCCAGTAAAATAGATAATGTTTTGCAAGATGCCGGTTTGAGCAGGAAGCATGTTTATTTTTGTTTCGGAGGTGTTGTGTTTTTGGCGGTGGTGTTTTTTATAATTATGTTTGGAGTTAAATTTTTTGTCGGGTTTTTAAATAATCCTGATAACGGGAATGATCCGATTGATGTGCCTGTTGAGGATAATCCTATAGAAGTTCCGGAAGATCAAAATCCTCAAGTTGAAGATGGTAAAGTATGGGTTGACCCTTCTTTATATGGTGGAATTCTTATCGGTACTGATACTGCGATAGAGGGTCAGACCGGTGTTTCGGAAGGTGTTGATGTTGGGCAGGTCGAAGAGATTTTTTCGAGCGATTTCGCTTATCAGATAGATTTTTTTGGCAAAATTCTTAACCTTCTAGAGTTGGATGTTAATGCTTATTTGAATGATGCCACTGACAGAACTGTTGCTGTTGATGAGCTTATTTCTCAAATGAATGATGCTTATGACGAGGGTTCTCAGATAGTTTCTGATCTTGAGTATCAGGTTACGGAACTTGAGACTGTTTATAACTCCAATACTGAGCAGAAAACGCTATATGATGAGGAATTTTTTGCTAAAATTCAGGCGGCTGAAGGAAATACTGCTGTTACCGCTTTGGATAATTTTATTGAAATAAGCAAGGAGCAGGTGGAGTTGAAGGCTAATTATAAAGGGAGAAATAAACTGATGGATCTGTTTGTAAGCGCGCTTCCGTATCTTGAGGCAAGGATTGACGATATGACTTATAACAGAGAGGCACTTGTTCAGGGTATTCAGGTTGTGGATATAAGGGGAAGTGATTTGAATTTGATTCTTGAGGGGGAGCTGGAATAAAAGAGAGGACTTAGGAATTAGTGAAGATAGTGAGCTAGTTAAGAGAAGAAAGATGAAGAGGAAGAAAAGAAGATGTAGCGGATCAGGATTCTTGTTTTTACGCCAGTGATTTTTGCAGGATTATGTTTTGTTTTACAGATTAGCTTATTAATATTGGCAAAGTTTCTCGTGGATTTGACCGCTTTTTTCTGGTATAATTAACGGATTAAAAATCTTGATATGGAAAATCCGATATACAGTTCCGAAATAATTCCGCCTATGCAATTTCATTCTGAAATAGATGAGATTTTCGGGGGGAAGCCAGATCGTGATTATGTTGGGCTTAAGCAGGGTGATTTTATTTATTTTCAATTTTCGGATGATCCTTCTTTTTTGTTATCTTCTGAGATTTTAGAATTTTATGGCTCGTGGGCTAGGATTAAATATCAAAATGGAGATCAAAATGGAGTTTGGTGTTCTTTTGAGCATCATGGTGGTACACAACAGCTTGTTATAGATGGCAGTTCTTATGGACCCAAACCGATAGCTGATCATTGTTTTGTTAAGAAAAATCTTTCCATTTCAGAACCCGGACAAGATAGACCTCTCGATTCCAGGACGACTTGGGTAAATCTTGTTGGTGTTGGGAATAGAAATAATTCAGAGCATATGGAGTACGAATATGTGTATCGTGAAACTGAGGTCGACTGTATAGCTGATCTTCATGGTGATTTGGAATATTTACGAAGATCTCTTCTTAAACAAGATATTATTGATCGACAAGATAATTGGATTGCCGGTAATAGAGTTGTTGTTTTTCTTGGTGATTACATTGATGAGCCGGATGGATTGAAAGTTAAGGATTATCTTGTCAGTCTTAGTGAAAAAGCTGCCAAGGCCGGTGGGTGTGTTAAGTTGCTTTGTGGAAATCATGAGGCTGAGGCTTTTGGTGCGATGATGGCTTATAGTGTTTCCAGAAATCCAAACGATAGATTGGATGAGGCAAGAAGAGAGCATATTTTTCAGAATTTTCTTGATGCGCATGGTGGTCGGGCGTTTTTAAATGGTGAGGTTAATAAAAGATTTGGTGTTAATACTCGTGATCCGATGAAGCTTCTTAGCGTCTTGAAGAAATCGGGTTATATTGAGTTTATCAAGTCGCTTGAACTTTGTACGCAGGTTGATGATTCTTTGTTCGTTCATGCCGGGATAGATGTTGAATCTTCTCGTATGATTCGTGATTTAGGGGTTGATGGTGTAAATAAGCAATGGAGGCAAGCTTTGGTGGATGTTGAAACAAAAGGTGATTTTACAAGTTTTGGACATTTCAACAGGAGATCTCATGTTAGAAGCGAAGTCGATATTGATGTTACTCCTCAAGGAGGTATGTTGTGGTTTGATGCCGTTGATGATTTAAAGGCGCTTAAGGTTCCTCAAATCCAAGAAATTTGTGCAAATCTTAAAAGTCGTGGAATAAATAATGTTGTTGTTGGGCATACGGTTTTTCAAAATACATCTTTGGTGAGGAGGGAAGAGTTTGCGAAATATGGTATTAAAATTATTTGTGCCGATGTTGGAGGAAGTGAGGCGATCGGGTTCAAGGGGTCGCCAAAACGAAGAAGGCCTGATGAACTTAGAGAGAGAACGAGTTGTGGTATTAAGGTCGGTCGTCGTGGTGATATTTCTGGTTCTACATGTTCTTTTGATGAGGATCCGATTTTTTTGCACATTCCGGCTCCAGATGATTTTGCCAAGCAGCCATCTCCTGAATTCACGAGTACTTATAATACTGTATATCGATTGATTAGATTCGCAGTCCCATCTGACAAGCGTGTTAGCCTTATTGAGGCGCGTGATAATCGTCAGTTGAAAAGGGAGATTGCTAAGGCTAGAGAATTAATTGACACTCACTACAGACCAATGCTTGAAAATCCTATGTTTGAGACTCATAAGGATGTTGTTTTTACAGGAGATCACAATGGGGAATTGGCTAGAGTTGGTGCTGAGTTGAGTAAAGATCGTACTTCTCCCAGATTCCGTGTCCTAATTCAGGTTTTGATAATGCATACTCAATCTCAGATTGAACTTATGGAAAAGCGTTTGTTAAGGTTTAGATAAATCTTTGGTTGCTCATGTGATTGCTCTCTGCTAGATTTGTTCCCGATGGCGAAACCGCTTAAAAATATCACCATCGAGGAGCTTATCGAGAAGGCGAATAAATTCGTTCCCGAAGTTGATGAAAAACTTATTCGGGAGGCTTACGAATTCGCCAAGGAGTCTCATGAAGGGCAATTTAAATATGAAAATTTTCCTTACGTTTTGCATCCGTTAAATGCGACTTATTTGATGATAGATCTTAAGCCGGATATGGAGGCCGTCTTGGCGTGTTTGGTGCATGATACGCATTTGCATAATAAAGAGGCGATGGATTTTATTAAGAAAAAATTTGGGGTTGAGGTTTATTCGCTTGTGAACGATGCGCGGAAGCTCGATTTGATAAATGCCAAGACTTACGAGGGGCAACTTGAGACTCTTCGCAGGATGTTTCTTGCGATGGCGAAGGATCTTAGGGTGGTTTTTATTAAACTTTCCGACAGGTTGCACAATATGATGACGCTTGAATATATGGAGCCCGAGGTGAGGCTTGTGATTGCGCAGGAGACGCATGACATTTATGCGCCAATCGCTTCGCGTTTGGGTATTTATCAGTTCAAGAGCAAGCTTGAGGATTTGGCTTTTAAAAATTTATATCCGACCGAATATAAGAGTCTGGCAAAAGAGGTTGGAAAATATGGAAAAGAACAACAGCATGATATAGATTATGCGATTTTGGAGTTGGAGAAAATTTTGAAAAAAGAGGGTTTTGATGCAAAAATTAACGGGAGGGTTAAGCATGTTTATAGCATTTACAATAAGCTTAAAAAGAAAGGTTTGACCGACTTGAGTTCAATTTATGATATTTATGCTCTTCGAGTTGTTTTGGATGATAAAGAAGATGAAAGAGGTCGGGATGATTTTTCACATCTTTATTCGATTCTTGGAATTGTTCATAAGAATTGGACTCCGCTTCCGAAGAGGTTTAAGGATTATATCGCCGTGCCGAAAGTAAACGGTTATAGAAGTCTTCATACCTCCGTTATCGGTTTGGTCAAAAATAACAATAACCCTGTTGAAGTACAGATAAGAACTAAGTCGATGCACGAAGAGGCCGAGTATGGTATTGCGGCGCACTGGTGGTACAAGGAGTCTTCCAAAAAGAAAGGTTCGAAGTCCGCGGATAGGGAGGAGTTTCAGAAGACGCTGAATCAATATAGGGTTTTTACCAAATTGAATCATCTTTTGAGTGGTGATCCCGAGGTTAGATATAAGGTTGAGAAATTGATTAAAGATTGGGATTTCTTGAGTAAGGACGAGGTTGCGGAAATCGAAGGAATTCTGACGAGTCGCGGGTTTGATAGTGCCGATATGGAAGTTTTGAGGAAAAGTAGAAGCAAGGGAGTGATTATGATGAGGCATAAATATTTTCAAAACCAACTTGAATGGTTGGATGGGCTTGCTCAGCTTAAATCGCAAGCTGATAAGGATGTGACCGAAAGGAATCTGAAATTGGATATTTTTAAGGATAGGATTTTCGTTTTGACGCCTCATGGGGATGTAAAAGATCTTCCGGCAGGAGCGACGCCGGTTGATTTTGCTTACAATGTCCATACGGATGTTGGTAACAGATGCGCGCAGGCGAAAGTTGATGGCAAAATCGTGCCTCTCGATTATGAACTTAAGAATGGGCAGGTTGTTGAAATTTTGACTCGTGCCGAGCCTAAACCGAACAGGTATTGGTTGTCTTTTGTTAAGACGAGTGTTGCCGCAAATAAGGTTAAGGGATGGTTTGCGAATTTCGATAAGGATCAGAATATCAAGGAAGGGCGTGATCTTTTAAATAAATATTTGAAGAGGGTTGGAAAGGTTATAAGTGAAAAAGAATTTTCC
>JBAYGX010000080.1:0-7224 GCA_041666465.1 Candidatus Altimarinota bacterium | reverse complement strand
GCCTTCTAATGCGAGTGGATTCAATGTTGCGAGATGTGCATCTAATCTATCAGCGCGCATTTTAGTGGCTTCATATTTAATTGCTCCTACTGTTGTTTGTCCCATAGTTTAAAAAGTTTAATATTAGGAGATTAAACCTAGCTTGACATAACTATGATTGTCAATATAAATTGATTTCTTTTATTAAAAAACAATGGTTTCAGGTTGTCCGATTTTGGGGGATATTACTGCTTTTGATAGAGAGTTGCTTAATAGATATCCATTAATCGAACGAGCAGTTCCCGGAAGACCTCTTTTGCCTGAAGAAGTTGATGCTGTTAATCGTACCAGGGATGGGTGTTTGGCTGAAATGCGTTCTTCTTCCGCTATGGCTGCGTTGATGAGGGAAGGTGGTGCTGATGAACGGATTCCTTATGAGGCTTTGTGTAGGTATTCAAGTAGCGAGACCTATGCTCCGAGGACAACTCTTCTAACGCAGTTATTGCCTCATGCTACCGACCCTGATCAGGTACGACAATTGGTTTGGGGATATATTGTCAGCTGTTGTATGCAAGAAAATGGTGGAAATAGTATGTTTGGTTTTGCATTATCGAATTATTCATATTACCTGAGTCAGATGCCTCGTCCTATGTACTATGCGCTTGCGTCGTCTGCCAGAAATGGTCAGCTGTTGAAGTTGTTTATTGATGGTGCAGATATTGATCAGGTTGTTATATATGTGGCTGAAGGTTCTGCAGATAGCGCATTGGTGATAATGGCGGATCCTGGTGGTGTTCCCTCTTCTGTTGATGATTTGCCGAATGTTCGCAGGGCGATTCCAGACGAAAAAAGGATGACTTCCGCCAAATTGTCTCGTTTATTACAGTTGCCTGGATTAAATGATTATATGACTCGTGATAAAGACGATTGGTTTAAAACCATGTCTGGAGGTACGAATTTGGCGATTATTGCTGAATATTTTTGTGAAAATGATGATGCGGTTAATATGAATGAAATTACGGTCCAAAATGTTAATGACTGGTTGGTTGCAAAATTTGAAAAAAACAAGCCTGGATTGGATGTTGCGCATTATCAGTTATTTAGGCTTCAGGGAACAGCTTTTTCCGAGGTTGGTAATTTTATTCAAGAATATATTCTTGATTTGCATCAGAGTGAACGACCTTGGTTGTTTGAGTTGGCTGGTATTACAAGAGCGGATTGTGGAACTGAAAGTCCGTTGTTTTTTCTGTATTCTAAGGTTTTGGTTTGTGTAATTGATGAGCGGGTTCCTATTGAGGACTCTCGTCTTGTTGAATTGGGAAGTGTTTTGCCCGGTAAGGAATGGTCTCGTTCATTTATTCGTTCGGAGAGTAATTTCATTTGGTCGTTCAGTTCTCGACTTGGTTCGCTTACAGATAGAATTAGTGAATTGAGTTTAAGTAAAATTGCTGGTAATAATGATGTTTTCAATGCATTTGCATTGGATTTTTTCAAGGTTTTTGATGGGGTTTGTGTTGTGGATGAATGGGTTGAGCATCCGGGTTTTGAGATTTTGGATCCTATGATGATTTCCAAATATGCCAATGAGAATTATGCATCGGTGTCGGAAAATATTCTTAAGGTAATGGTTGAAAAGATAAAAGGGATGTCTTCTTTGGAATTGTTGCGTTTCAAGAATGAAGTTGCTGATCGTTTGCCTGCTGATAGAGGTGCGTATGTTCAATCTCTCATTACCGAGCTTGCTCAAGAAATGGCTGTTAGAGTTCATTTTGAAAGTCTTGACCCTGAAGTTTTGGTTGCAGTTGCGAGAGGTGATCAATCGTCATTGCTGAAAAGATCAATTATATTACCAGGGGATGTTGGATATGGTGAGTTGGTTGGGTTGGTGAGGAGGGAACCCTTGGCTGAAAGAGCTTTGTTGAATAAATATCTTCGTGGTGTTAGAGGTTGGGAACAAATTATTCGTTATCTTTTGAGTCATAGTGATTCTATGCGTCCTTCCGAATTAATACTGCCTTATCCTGATGCTCCAAACCGGGAGGTAATTCGTGAGTATGGTGATTCTCCAGATCTTTTGTCGTTATTGCAGATGGCGACTTTGCTTGTTTATTTGGGATATAATCCTGATCAAATTATGGTTGAAATTGCCGCTCAAGCGCAATTGTCTTCTCAAGGGACGCATTCTTCTTTGACGACTGTTGGTCTTGAGTTCGAACAGCTTGGTGCGTCCGAGGAAGGTATTATTATTAATCCTACAAGATTTTCTTGGTTATTTAATGCTTTAGCTGCAGGTCTTGATCCTAATGAAGTGATGACTGCTGCTACGGCAAGTGGTGCTATGCAAGGTCTTATGATGTCCATGATCACAGATGGCCGTTTCCAGTTTATGAATCCTGATATGTTATGGGGAGGTCAGGCTGGGTCTTCTCCGAGAAGTTCATTGCATTTAAATATGGCACTTCCACAAGATTTGCCATTTAATCATCATGCTGTTGAGAAAGCTATGTCTCCTTTGCAATTGGCTAGTTGGTTTATGCATGACAATGGTAATGCTCAAGTCCCCCAAGGTTCGGCAAGTTTTGTTAGAGGTTGGAGAAAGCGGTCTTTACTTGATGTTTACAGGAATAAAAGACCTGATTTGAAATTCGAGTTAAGGAGATTTGCGCTTGAGAAAGATGGTTCTCATCTTGATCAGATTTTATGGTTCCAAATGTTGGGATCTGCAGGTATGCAATATATGCGTGAAGAGGCAGCTTTGATTTTGTCTCCAAGTGAAAAAATTATGTCTGGATTATATCGAGCATTTGCTGAAGAACTTCGTTCCGTTCGAACAGATGGTAGTGGTGTCGCAATGGCTGGAGAAATTGTAAAGAAGTATGCATCACAAGTAGCTGCTGAATTGTGTGTTTCCAATACTGTCGAAAAAAAATCAGGGATTGTACTGACTGATCGTAGAGGAGTTGTGGTTTCTAGGTAAGTGCTTTCCCCATCTCCTTCGGTCTCTTAATCCCCATCAACTTCAGTACAGTCGGTGCAATTGCCGATAAGCCTTTTCCGCGCGCGAGTTTCACCTTTTTATCTGATATGAGTGTGCATAAGACCGGATTTAACGAATGAGCCGGATTTTCCGAACCGTCAGGATACTTTTTGCAATCGGCGTTGCCGTGGTCTGCGGTTAGGATTATTGAGTAGCCGTGTTTTTGAGCTTGCGGGATGAGTTCTTGCAAGCATTTATCCAAATGTTTGCAACATTCGATTGTGGCATGCAGATTGCCTGAATGTCCTACAAGGTCGGCGTTGGCATAATTCAGTGCGATGAACCCGTATTTCTCGCGTTCGATTGCGGCGATGGCCTTGTCAGTTACTTCATAAGCGCTCATTTCCGGTTTCTGGTCGTAGGATGGCACTTTTGGGGATGGGATCATAATCCTGTCCTCGTATTTGTAAGGTGTTTTGATTTGCGAGTTGAAAAAGAATGTTACATGTGCGTATTTTTCCGTCTCGGCTATACGCAATTGATGGACAGAATTTTTTGATAAAATTTCTCCGAGGTTGTTCTTGATTACCGGCGAGTGGAAGGCGATTTCGGCTTTTTTGCTGTAGTCGCCAAATGCGACGAATGTGATGTTTTTTACACCTTCAGGCCGGTAGCGAAGCGGACGGCCCATATTATCAAATTGATTGCGTATGCAATCTCCTTTTATAATTCTTTCCGTAAGTTGTTTCGCCCTGTCTGTTCTGAAATTCCAGAAGATTACCGAGTCGTTTTTCTTGATAAGACCGTTTGGGTTTAAAATTATCGGTTTGATGTAATAGTCGGTTTCGTCACCTCGTTTGTAAGCATTTTCGATTGCCGTTACCGGGTCTGATTCTTGAAAGCCTTTTCCTTCAACCATTAGTTTGTAAGCTTCTTCTGTGCGGTCCCAATTGGTGTCGCGATCCATGGCGTAATACCTGCCGACGATTGTTGCTATTGATCCTTTTTGTTTTTGGATCTGTTCGATATATTTAGCGGCTGAGCGTTCCGGGACATCTCTTCCGTCCGTTATTGCATGTATAAAAACTTTGTTCAAGCCGTGGCGTTTAGCCAGTTGCAGACAGGCAAAAAGGTGTTTCATATGCGAGTGAACTCCTTCGTCAGAAATCATTCCTACTAAGTGCAGCGCTGATGAATGTTTTTTTGCGTTTGAGACAGCTTTTATGAGAGCCGGGTTTCTGAAGAAACTACCGTTTTTGATGTCGCGGTTAATGTGTTCGAGAGATTGAAAAACAACTCTTCCCGCTCCGATTGTGAAATGTCCGACTTCGCTTCCGCCCATTGAATTTTTTGGCAGACCTACGGCCTCGCCGTGGCATTTCAAGATTGTTGTCGGATATTTGCGGCGGAGCGATTTCTCGAATTTCATGTTTGCGAGTTCGATCGCGTTGCCGACTTTTTTGGCGGTCTTACGACCGCTTTTGTCGTATCCGAATCCATCTAATATTACGAGTAAAACTTTTTTCATATTAAATACCAATTTAAGATTTTTTCACCCAGAAAAAGTGTGATAAAAGTTCCTGTTACCAGAAATGGACCAAGGGCGATTTGTTGGCCGATTTTTTTCTTTTTACTCATTAAAAGTCCGATTGAAATAATTGATCCTGTGATGTAGCTGAGCATTAGTGCGAGAAGTGTCATTTGCCAGCCAAGAAGTGCGCCCATTAAAGCTCCGATTCGTATATCTCCTGCGCCGACCCATTTGCCTTTTGATATGATGATTTGGATTAAAAAGAAACCGATTCCCACTCCTATTCCGATTAGTTTTGATTTGATGTCTTGCGATCCGAGGGCGAGGGCAAAAAGAATACTTGGGATTAAAATTATGTCCGAGATTTCAAGATATTTTAAATCATAAAAAAATGTGAAGATTAGTGCGAGTGAAAGCGGAAAATATATTAGTGATTGCGGGTAGGGAAATTTAATATAAATCAATAAAAAAATTATTCCGGTTGTTAGCTCGATGATTGGATATATTGCGCTTATTTTTTCCTTACAAAATCTGCATTTTGCGCGGTTTACAAGATAGCTTCCTATGGGGATTAAGTCGCGCGGGTGTAATGTTTCTTGGCAAAAAGGGCAGTGGGAGCGGCCGAAAAATATGCCTCGTTCTCGTTTGTAAATTCGCGGAATCAGCATTGTCAAAAAACTTCCGAAGACAAATCCCAACATAAGTACGAGCGCATTATTCATCCAGCCCTTGGTTTAACAGATTGTTGAATTTTTGCGCTGCAAGCGCTCCGACCGAATCGTTTTGATCCAGATTGTAAGCTTTTTTGTAATTCTCGATTGCGTTTGTGTAGTCTCCCTGCGTTTCATACATCGTGCCGAGATTGAGGTAAGCTGCGCCAAGTTCCGGGTCCATTTCAATAGCTTTTGTTAAATATTCGTATGCGTGTGCGTCGTCTTCTTTTTCCACATAAACCCATCCCATAAGGTTATAACTCATGGCGTTATCCGGATTTGTCGTTAGAGCTTGATTGGCAAGATCGAATGCTTGCGCCATGTCGTCCAATTTCTCCATATTTAGCCAAATCGGGCGGATGAAATAGTTTACATCGGTTGAATTTAGCTCGAGAATTTTTTCATAATTTCTTTCCGCGGCTTCATAATCTTGTTGTGTGAAATAAATTTCCGCCAGTTTTTGGTAAGCTTGGACTTGCGGTTCAAATCCGTAAAGTAAAGATAGGTCGAGGTATTTGATTGCGTTATCGTAATCGTCCAATCCGTAATATGCGAGACTCAAAAAATAATTCGTTTCAGGTTTGGTTGTGTCCAGTTCGATTGCTTCTTCGAATGCGGATGCGGAATCTTCATATGCTTCCAAGTTAAGGTAAGCGTATCCGAGAAGAATCCATGCGTCTCTGTAAGTCGGTGTTTCGCTAAGGACTTGGTAAAGAGTTGAGGTTGCGAGTTCGTATTGGTCGGTTTCCGTTGCGGCTTGAGCGAGAAGGGTTCTTAAATGGTTTTCCTGGCCACCTTGTTCGAGTTCGTATTCCGCGTATGCGTCTAAAAAGAGTTGTGCGTTTGTTTTTAATGTTTCGTCCTGGGAAGTGTCGGCGACGGATTGGAAATACTCTTCGCTTCTGTCGTATTCTCCGTCATAAAAATAAAGCATGCCTTGATAATATTTGAGTTTGTCGCTGTCCGGGTTCACGATTGAGTCGACGGTTTTTCTGGCTTCAGTGAAATCGTTTAGATGCATGTATGATTGAGCGATTCCCGTTATGGCATCAATGTTGGTTGGGCTTTTCTCAAGCGCTTTTTGGAAGCTTAAGAGAGCCTTGTCGTAATTTTTTGTTGAGAGATGCGTTTCACCGATCAATATGTAAGGTTCTGCTGAATTCGGGCTTGATTTGGAGGCCTGTGTGAATTCGTTTATTGCGAGAGTGTAGTAATCATTTTCTCTAAGCAGTTTTCCCTTGTCTATGTATTCGGCGTAGGTTGTTTCGGTTTTTATTTTGTTTTCCTCTGTTGTTGGAGCGGTTTGGTTAAGAATCTCAAGCGCGTTCGTGAGCAGATTTGAGTTGGTCGCTTTTAATAAAACCACCGTTCCGGTTACGGTTGCGGTTATTGCGACTAGGGTTAGTAATATTATTATGGATTTTTTGATTTGAGTGTTTGTTTAGTGGTGAGTTGCGTGGTGGAGGACTGTGTTTGTTGTGTGGGTCGTGCCTGTGTTGTGCGTGACCGTGGCGAATTATAGCAAGGAGTTTTGCTTATGAGGAGGTTTTTCTTACTGTTGGTTTGCAAAGAAGCATGGATGTGTCGTGAGTTGCGGATTTCCTGGAACGATTTTTATCGGTTGTTCGTGTGGGTTGTGCGAGTAGGTGAGTAAACATTCCCAGGTTCTTGTCCAGTCGGAATATTTGACCGCTATCTGTTCGGGCGGTATTTTTCTGATGAAATTTAATAAAAATATATATGGGCAAATTATCAAATACTGCACTTTGGGGCTTGTGTCAAAAGTATGGTGGATTGGTGCTTTTGTATCGCAGAAAGTTCGTGGCGCTATTGCCGGAAGTTGAGCGCAGGAAGTTGTATAAGCGGCACGGTTTTTATTCGATTTATGAATTTGCGGCGAAAGTTGGAGGAGTTACCGTGCGGGTGGTTGATGAGGTTCTTGCATTGGATAAGAAACTTACAGACAAACCGTTACTTAAGGCTGAAATTTCGGAAATCGGTTGGAGTAAAGTTTCCGTTATTGC
>JBAYGX010000079.1:0-7240 GCA_041666465.1 Candidatus Altimarinota bacterium | reverse complement strand
TGTACTACAACATGTCCAGACCTCATTCTGCTCTAAAGGAAGGCAAAAGATGTCTAACCCCTTGCGAAATCATAAAAAGATTCTATTAACGAAAAGTGTATACAACCCGTGAAAAAATAACATAGGACGGCGGTGTAAATTCTAAAAAATGTTGCAATATTTTTATCGCGAATTGGTATAGTCACACTAAAGATATCTTCGTATTTTGCTTTTATATTCGGAATATTCTTTTCCGAACCTATGTTCTAAAAACTTCTCTTCGCTAAGAATTATTAAATGATAAATAACTATACTGTAAATACCCAGTAAAATTACCACAATATTCAAAGTGAAAAACATGGAAGCAAGTGTAAAACAATCAAATCCAAGGTACATCGGATTTCTACTGATTTTGTAAAATCCATTTGTTTTTAATGTAGTGTTTTCCAGAGGTAAACCCAGTCTCGTCGATTTTCCCATATTAATTAAACTTATTATTGTGAATACCAGACCGGCGAGAAATATTATGAATGAAAAATACTTAAGAAATATGATTGAATTATCGGCAATATTAATAATGTTTAGAACCGATAATATAAAAAGTATCCACGTTATATAGCCTGATACCTTTCCGGTATAAAATAAAATCGGATTGATTGTGGCCTTACCAATTATGTTCATGATATGTTTTTTCACGCCGTCTTATAAACTTTCGAAACCCCATCTATAAGCGACAAAGCTCGCAAGGCTCTTTCGAGATGGTCAAGATCGTAAACTTCAATTGTTGAAACCATCTTTTTTTGCAAATTAGCATCCATGTCTACAACACGAAGTTTATGTATGTTCACATTTAATCCGGCAAGCGTAAATGCGACATCACGCAATAATCCGACTCTGTCTTTGAGAAGAACATTTATTTCAATGCGGTAGATTTTTAGAGATCGCGTATTAGCTTTTTCCTTCAAATCTTCATTGCCGGATATAATCGTTATAGCATTCGTTAAACGATCTTTTGATAGTTTTCCCGCGGTACCAAGTTTGTTTTTGAATTCGGATGGACGACCAAGAAGCTCGGAATTGGTATAGAATTCCTGAAGAACATTTTTTATATTTATAGTCCCGTTGCCGATAGCTGTTACAAGCCCTTTCATATTTGAAACACCAAATTTTTCAAATATTTCTTTTTCCCGTTCTTTCGGAACTTTTTTAAGCTTTTCTTGACCGAAAAGATTAAGTTCTTTTTTAAGAAGAGAGAGTCCTGCGTGATAATTGGTCAGTCCGCTTTCTTTTTTGAAAAACTCCCTTATCCTTGTGCGTGCCACATCAGTTTTTACAATCGTCAACCAATCCCTTTGCGGACCTTTAACATTAGGTGAAGTGATTATTTTGACAGTATTCCCGGTTTTAAGTCGCGTGGTTATCGGAAGCCTCTCTCCATTTAATTCACATAAGACGGAATGATTCCCGATATCGCTATGGATATTGTAAGCGAAATCTATCGCGGTTGAACCATATGGTAAATCGATAACTTCACCTTTTGGTGTAAATACAAAAATCCTATCTTGAAAGATATCGAATTTAAGTATTTGCATGAAATCATAATTGTTCTTAATCCCTTTTTGTATATCCAAGACTTTTCTTGCCCATTGGGCATGTTTTTTGAGAGCATCGGAAAGATTTTTCTTGCGAACGCGCTTATCTTTTACGGTGTCATAAAAATAATGTGCCGCTATCCCATACTCGTCTTCAATGTGCATTTTTTGCGTGCGAATTTGAAACTCTATTATGGTTCCTCCCGGACCGAAAACTGTTGTATGCAAACTCTGATAACCGTTTACCTTTGGGACGGCAATATAATCCTTAACCCTTTTGTGTTTGGGCCTAAACGATTGATGAACTATACCTAAAGCGCGATAACAATCATCGATATTATCAACAATAATTCGAAGAGCGATAAGGTCATAAATATCGTAAAAAGTTTTTCCTGTAAAAAGCATTTTCTTGAAAATACTGTAAAGATTTTTTTGTCTTGCGTGTAACTGTGCATTCAAGTGTTTGGCACGCAATGCCGATTTGATTTTCTGTAAAGTTTCTTTGAGAATGTCGGTTTTTTTAAGCGCGCTTTCGTTAACAAGTTTTTTAATCCTTTTGAAATCAGCAGGATAGATATGCATGAAGCACAAATCTTCCATTTCGGACTTTATTTCCCATATGCCAAGTAGATTTGCGATAGGTACATATATCTCTAGCGTTTCTTTTGATATCCGTAGTTTTTTACCTACATTATGCAGATGCACAAGAGTGCGCATGTTGTGAAGTCGATCGGCAAGTTTAACCAGAATAATTCTTAAATCCTTTGCACTATGGAAAAACATCTTTTTCAAAGACTCTATTTGTCTTTCCGCCATGTCGTCTTTGTAATGAACTTTTGACAATTTGGTTATCCCTTCCACCAAAAAAGCAACGGTCTTGCCAAAACGAGTTTCGATATCCTTAAGAGTGAACTTGGTATCTTCAGGGACATCATGAAGAAGGGCCGCAACAAGAGTGTCTTCATCGACTTTTAAATGGGTAAGAACTTCACAAGTGCTTAATGGGTGATAAATATATTCGCTACCGTCTTTCCTTTTTTGATTGGCATGTGCTTTTTCTGCGAATTTATATGCTTCAATAAGACGATTTTCATTCAAATCGGGCATATACGCTTTCGCGGATTTTATTATGGTAGCAATTCTCATTTTGTGGAATTCGAGTGGTAGTCTAAAATCATTATCGCACTCACAATTCAAATTACAATGGCTAAAACATGAAACATTCCTTGCATAACATAGCAAAACCACGCACTGTTGCAATTGCGATGTCAGGTGGTGTCGACTCATCGGTAACGGCAGCAAAACTTAAAAAACAAGGATATAACTGTTTTGGAGTACATCTGGATTTATGGTCGGAAACCAGTTCAAAAACAAAAGAAATCAACAAGCGCCATGCCGAAGAGGTTTGCAAAAAAATCGGCATCCCTTTTCATATTGTGAATCTGAAAAGCATCTTCAAGAAAAAAATTGTAGATTATTACTTGAAGGCTTACAAAAAAGGAGAAACGCCAAATCCATGCGTGGTTTGCAATAAAGAAATCAAATTCGGGAAACTGCTCGAGCGTGTGCGTGAAATGGGTGCGGATTATTTGGCGACAGGGCATTATGCCAGAGTAAAAAAAACAAGAGGTGTTTCGCCAAAGCGAAACGGCTTATCTTATGGCGCAAGTAATGCTTCGCGTCCTTGCGCTGCCGGTTACGAATTACACAAAGGAGAAGATATACGAAAAGATCAGAGTTATTTTTTATATAAACTTTCTCAAGATCAACTCAAATATGTCATGTTTCCACTTGGTGAAATGACAAAAGTGGAAACCAAGAAAATTGCTCGAGAAATAGGATTGGAATTCGTAGAAGAGAAGCCGGAAAGTCAGGGTATTTGTTTCGTGCCGGACAAGGTTTACACGGATTTTTTGAAAAGAAATATATCAAAAAAATACTTCAAGGAAGGGCTGATAATGGATATGGAAGGCAATAAACTCGGTCGCCATCGCGGATTGCCTTATTATACTTGCGGACAGAGGGAAGGATTGATGATAGGTGGATTAAAAAAACCTCTTTATGTTATAAAAGCCGATCATAAGAAAAACATTTTGTTGGTCGGTGAAGATAAATATATATGGCATGATGAAATAAAAGTTGATGAATTGAGTTTCACAGGAGATAAAGTGCCGACGAAGAACATGAAAATCGATGCGCGTATCCGTCATTTGGGGCATCTGGAACCGGCAATCGTAACAATGACAGGTCGCGACAAAGCAAAAGTGAAATTTCTAAAACCGATTAGAGCTTTTACCGAAGGTCAATCGATAGTATTTTATAAAGGCTCAAAAGTAATCGGTGGAGGAATAATGAGAAAATAAAACAAAAACAAATGTCGAAAATTCAAAAATATCTATTTTACGGGACGATTTTTTTACTCCCGTTAATTTTCAACAAATGGGGTTTTGATATGTATGAAACTCCGAAGAACATAATACTAAAAATAGGTCTTTCTTTATTACTTTTAACTTTCCTGTTTAATGATTTCTTTTCAAAAGAAACCAAGTTGAACATAAGTAAAAACCAAATCATTTTGGTATTGGCATTTTTGGCGATATTAACAATTTCAACAATAACGGCGATAAGACCGCAAGTGAGTTTTTTCGGGAGCTTCTACAGGCAAGGAGGCATGATTAATATGTTGTTTTACATACTGCTTTTTTTGATAAGTTTGAGTGTGTTTAAGAAAAAAGAAAACCAACTGCTTTTTTTACGCGGACTTTCAACAGTTGGCTTTGCGATGAGCATTTATTCAATATTGCAAAGGCTGGGAGTCGATATTTTCTCGAAAGAAATAACGGCGATATTTGATGGTCGTAGTTTTTCGACGATGGGTAACCCGACATCGCTAGGTGCGTTTTTGATGTTTCCGATATGGGGAGAAATGGCGCTTTTGTCACTTGAGAAAAACAAAAGATTCAAAAGGAAAAACATAGCTTTCTTGATCATTATGATTGCCGGATTGGTATTCACGCGAAATAGAGCAAGCATATTGGCTTTAATCGGTAGCGGATTTTTGTATGTTTTAAGCAGATTTAAGAATAATAAAAAAATATTAATAGGTCTCATTACCGGATTAATAGTTTTATTTATTGGGTTTATATCGATATACGGGGCAGATACGAGATCGCTTGGATCGAGATTAACGACTTGGGATAGTAGTCTGGAGATGATAAAAGAAAATCCGATTTTAGGATACGGATTAGAATCTTTCGGATATTTGTTTGAAAGCTATGTTAAGCCTGAATTTTTTGAGTTTGAAGATTATTACAATCTTGTGGATAGACCGCATAATGAGATTTTGGAAATGTGGATACATTTGGGGTTGGCAGGTCTGGTTTTCTATCTCTTGATAGGATTACTTGCGTTAAAAAAGATATTTACGGCAGAAGATAAGATCGCATATTTCGGAGCACTTGCGATTGTATCGCTTTTTATATCGAATTTATTCAGTTTCTCACTCGTAACGCATTATGCTTATTTGGCAGTGTTCCTTGGATTGATTTTCGTTGGCAAAAAGGAATTCGGGATTTTTAAAAAACATGCGCTTATAAAACAAACAATCGTAATCGTTTTAATGTTGGCATCGATAATAAGCATAGGGTTCAATTTTAGAATATTTTTGGGAGATAGGAATTTAAAAGAGGCTTATAATAATTTGAACGAAAATAATACGGAGGAAACATTGATACATCTTGAAAAAGGGATAAATTATTTGCCTTTTTATGCGGAAAGTTATTTCGAAGGATATTATTTTTATTACGCATTCGCGGAATCGAGTGGTGCAGATGCACAACTTATGGAAAAAGCGGCGGCTTATAATGAAAAAGCCGGAGCTATAGCGCATAAAAACAATAAATATTACATGTGCTTGGCGAGACTTTTTAGTTTGCAGGGCGATTACGAAAGCGCGGAAGCGATTTATATGACGGCCTTGGCGCGCATTAGCGTGAGTCCGAATCTTTATGAGGATATAGGGAATATGTATTACGCCGCAGGAGATTACGCAAAAGCATCGATAGTATACGATCAACTTTTAAATGTATTGCCTGACGATTGGGAGGCCCCGATATTATCCGAAGAAGAGGAATTTACTCAAGGAGAACATATTTTCTGGAAAACTCATCCGGAATTCATAAATACGCTTAATAATATTGCCACCGCTTATTACGCGACCGGACAAACCGATAAGGCGGAGATGATTGTTGAGAAATTGAAATAGAAGCACAAGAAAAGGTTGCCTTATAGCGAAACAAAAAAATAGGCCCCTTTTTCAAGGAGCCTATTAAATAGTTTTTTGAAATCAAAACTTATCTGCAGACATTTGAGATTTGTTCAGCAAGATCTTGTAATGTCCAAGATGACATATTGCCAGAAGAATCTTGTCCTATAACATTTTGGATATTATCTTCTGTTAAATAATAGAACAGTTGTTGATTATCACCCAAAGCTTGAAGTGTCCAAGTCGAATAATCACCAACAGCGTTTCTTCCTAAAATATTTTCAAGCATGGTAACATTATTATAAATACCATAGTGATCAATTTGATCAGCTAAAGCATCCAATGTCCAGGTTGCAGAAGTACCACCTCTCATATCGGTAATCGCACCCTTAACACCGCAAAGAGTACATCCGGAAATAGGAGTGATTGAAGTTCCCTCAGCAAGTGAGCCCATATACAAAGTCCCTGCAGCACCAGTTGCACCTAGCGTTAGGGCAACTCCGAGTACAAAAGCCAAAACAAGCTTTAGGTACTCTTTCTTTTTTGATGTTTCCATTTTTTTGTGTTTGTTAAAAAATAACATCATGTAATTATACCGCAAAATGGCACATTTTGCAACACCCTTCGGCTCTTCTTGCTTCTTCCTCCTTCATTCCCGGGCGTTTTTAGGGTATAATGTAAAGATATATTCTGCCCAAAAAATGACTAAAAAATCATCAATTAAGGAGGTTTTGAAAAAAGTTGATACCAAACTTATGCGTCTGAAGCGCAGTGAGTTTTATAGGATAGATTTTCCGCCGGAAGGAGAGCAGTTCGATATAAACGAGGCTCTTGCTTACGAAATCTCTCCGAACTGGGCGATTACGCTTACAACTCAAATAATCCAGCTTACCAAGATAGCTGTAGTTTCCCTTGTGCTTTTCTTTCTGTTCTTTCTGATATTTAACGCGCCTGCCTATTATCAGATATTGGAAAACGATGTTCTGAATCTTACAAATAATGTAAAAGAAAGCTACTTGACTCAACTTGAAGAACAGGAGAAAGAACCGCCAAAACAGGAACTTATCGTAATGAGTAAAGATCCGGTTGCGCAAAAACAGGAATTCCCATCCCTCTCTCTCGAGGTGACATCTCCGGATAACAGGATAATAATCCCTTCAATTAACAAAAACATTCCGATAGTTGAAATAGCTTCGGAGGATATTATCGGTGGCGATTGGACGAATCTTAATAATGAAATCATTGAAGGCTTAAAAAGCGGTGTTGTCAGATATCCGGGCACGGCAAAACCTGGCGAGGAAGGGAATGTTTTTATAACCGGTCATAGCAGTTATTATCTTTGGGATGACGGGCAATACAAGGATGTATTCGCGCTTCTCTCGGAGGTGAATGTGGATGATCAGGT
>JBAYGX010000078.1:0-7395 GCA_041666465.1 Candidatus Altimarinota bacterium | reverse complement strand
CTTATGCATAGAAACTTTGGTTTATGTGATCTTTTCAACCACATTTTATCCAAAGTTTCTTGCCTTATTCGCTAAATTATTGTCACGCTGAAAAGTGTATACAACGCTACGATTTCTTACACGGGACAGGATTTCGCATAACCTTCATAAAAGCGGTGGCTACAGGAATTTGACAGAATGGCAAGACCGTGCTATCGTTGCGTTCTTTAATGTAACCTATATTTATGGAAATTTATTCAGAAGAAAATCGCCCAGACGCTATTGTCTATCCGGATGCAACTTCGTTACCTATACGACCTGGTCAATTAATCCGTGTGAAAAGAACCGATGTGCTTTTTCCTGAAGCCGCATCTGATTTTGAAGCAACTAATGAATTGAGGGATGTTCTTGAAGGAATGCGCTTACGCGGTATTAACGATCGCGGTTTCGTACCTGATATCAATGAGGTAAATAGATTCGGGATTATACAAGGAGCCGGTCCTGTCGTTAATGAGATTTTGCGTCGATATGTCGAAATTGCAAGGACAATGTATGATGATGGTCGCCAGTTTGGTGCAAGACCTGAATACAATTTTCAAGGTTTTTCTCAGGAAGGCGTTAACGCTACATATAGCCATTATGGTCTGTATCATGCAACTTCCGTACAAGCGTCTAAAAATCGTCAATATAGAGATTATCTTATGAACCAAGGACAAGGGTTGTTGGGATCCAGGCATGGATTTTTTGTTAATCCTATATCTACCAGCGTAGGTATTGTTTGTAGTGATGGGGTCTTGTTTGTTTCAAGAAGTAACGATGTTGCCGATTATCCCAACATGCTTCATACACCTGCCGCAGGACATCATAGACCTGTTGCCGATGAAACAGTTTCCGTCCGTGAACTAATTAATCAGCAAGTTGTTACGGAAACCGGTATCTCTGAAGAAAACATTTCCAACCCTCGTCTTAATTGTGTTGCATTTGCTTGCGGAAATCGGTTCCCCGGAACTGAAAAAGTTGAGCTTGCAGGTTCTATTAAGGTCAATGCCACGGCTGCAGAAGTTTATGATATGTTAATTAAACACGCTAGCCATAAATGGGAAACTCATAGATTATGCCAAGTAGATAAAGAAGATTTACCAAGATTAATTTCGGATACCGAGAACGCTACTTCCGGTTCCACAATAGCCTTGCCTTATGCAACTATACTTGGTCATCCGGAAGAAAATCTCAGCGCTCGTGCTTGCGATGATGGTGCGACCAGTAATTCCGGTTCGTACTGGGTTCCGGTTGGACTTGTCGCTATGAGGAATATGACTGTGTAGTGCCATAAGGTACTCCGGGATTGCAGAAGATGAGAAACGTCGGTAACAGTTCTTTTTTATTAAATTCACTTATGAAATTAGAGGATTTTCCAGGTGGGACACAGGAGGCCCTTGTTTATCTTGCTAGTTTTCAAACTTTTCTTCAGAATGGGTTGTGAGTTTAGTAGTACTTAATTTTCTCCAGATGAAAAAAACATTTGCTTCGCTTATATGTTTTGTGTTTTTCGTAACCGGCTGTGCACAAGAAGATGCTCAACCCACATCGGCTGTAGACGAAGAGAATGATATTCTTTCACTTTCCACTACTCCATCCCATGAAATTGTCGTTGGCGAAGAAATTTCAACCGATTCCGTTTTACATCCGCTCATGCTTGGAGTGATCGCAGGTCCCGACCCAAGCGCACCACATCCTGACGCACCTGATTTAACCGAGCAATATCAAGATATCGGGATTGTGTCTGTAAGAAACAATGGATACCAAGACGATCGTCTATCAATTGAAGGCATTTTCAATTGCGGTGGAGATACTTATCCATCTTGGGAAGGTTGCGATGCCAACGACGACAGCTTTTACAATTGGGAAGAGAGTGATGCTCAATATCAAAGCTACATCGACGGAGGATTCGTACCGTTTTTGCGTATTGGCGGAGAATGGGAAAACATGGGAGATCTTCATGATTTCAAAGGACCGCAAAATGCAATTCAAGAAAGCAATTGGATCATTGCAGCTAATAAAATGGTTGATCGCTATGAGAATTGGAGTGAAGAACCGAATGCTTTTACTTATGTGGATATATGGACTGAATTTCCTGGAACACATTTCTGGGATCGATCTAACGGAGCGTTCATACTATTTTGGATCGAAGCCTATAAAGCCATCAAAGCTGAACATCCTAATCTTAAAGTAGGAGGACCTGGATTCAATGCGGCCGTGACCGTTGGAGTGGCCGATGGCGACGGAGGAGCTGCAGAATCTTTGCTGGAAAATATGTATAACGAAGGCATCACATTGGACTGGATGGGCTGGCATACATTCACATCTGATCCAACTTTATATGCAAAAGCCGCTCAAGGATATCAAGATCTTCTGGATGGAACCGGGGCTTTTTCTGATGTTTCTTGGGCCGGGACCGGTTTTTTCAAAGATACCGAAGTATTCACAGATGCCTATGGTAATGGCACAGGTGAAGCCGGGATGTCTGAATCTCAACATTTTTCAGTTGGCACCGCCCCTGGAACCGCTTTACTTACTGCGGGATGGATTTCTCTTCAATATGCAGATATCCAAGGCGCTTTTTATTTCCGAGGAAATGATTACGGAGATGAACAATCAGCTAATAGTGGCGTAGGTCTTTTTACAACCTATGGTGATTATAAACCGGGTTCAAATGCTTTCCGCCTTTGGTCTGTTCTTACCAATAGCAGTGATGCAATTTTGGAAACCAATATACCAACTGATGGTAGTAAGGAAGGGCTGTGGGCGTTAGCTACTCAAAGAAGTTCTGGAGGAATCAATTTTCTTATCGCCAACACAGGAGATATGGCTACCTCTTTTTCAATCACAGTTGATGACAAAGACATTTTATCATTTGGCACCGCTTCGGCTTATATTGTTGATGACACAAACGATGGACTAACTGAAATCCCATTAACCGAAAATACGATTTCCCTGCCAAAAGGAGCCGTTGAATTAATTGTGCTTGAACCATAAAACCTACTGAATCCCAGCCACCGACGATACCACCAATGTCACAGTCGCAACGATAAGTCCGATTATAGTAGCCCAAGCGATTATATTCCCAATAGGCTTGTTCGTGTATTTGCCCATCAATTCTTTGTTGTTTATTAATTTCATCACGAATATAAGAATAAATGGCAAAAGTATTCCGTTAATATCTTGAGACCATATCATTATCTTAATCATTGAAACTCCAGGTATCAAAACAACCAATGCTGGAACAATTATTGTCGTCAAAATAATCCCATAGAAGATTTTTCCTGTTTTCCAGTTCGTATTAAACCCGGATTCCCAACCGAAAGCTTCGCAAATCGAATATGCCGTTGCTGTTGGAAGAATAAATGCGCCGAGCATCGAGGCGCTGAAAAGTCCAAATGCGAATAACAATTGCGCCATGTTTCCCGCAAGAGGTCTAAGCGCCATCGCCGCGTCTTTTGCGTCTTCAATCCTTATCCCGTTCGCATATAATGTCGCCGCCGTGGAAATGATAATGAAAAAACTCACGATATCCGTCATGAAAGCTCCCAAATATACTTCCGCTCTTTCCGCACTGTAATCTTTTATCGTAAGTCCTTTATCAACCACGTAAGACTGGATGAAAAACTGCCCCCACGGAGTTATCGTAGTACCTATCAAGGCTATCATCGTAAGGAAAAATACCGAAGTGAACTCCATGTGCGGAGTTACTGTGTCTTTTAGCGCCTGCCCGAAATCGGGTCCGATTATAAATCCGTTAATAATATAAACGATATAAAAAGCCGAGAAAACCAGGAATATTCTTTGAGTCGTTTTGAAAGAACCTTTGTATAAAATTAACCAAATAACCATCGCGGCGGCGGGCACGACCAAATATTTACTCACGCCTATAATTGCGAAAGCCGAACTTATGCCGGCAAATTCCGCTGTAACCGTACCCGTGTTTGCTATAAGCATCAACAACATGGCGAACGCTGTCAGTTTCACTCCGAAATGTTCGCGGATAAGACCGGCGAGTCCTTGACGCGTTACCAATCCGATTCTAACTCCCATCTCTTGAGTAATCGCGAGCGAAATAGTTATCAATAATAGAACCCATAACATCTTCGTACCAAAATGCGCGCCAACAACTGAATATGTCGTAATTCCACCGGCATCATTGTCGGCATTCGCAGCTATTATTCCCGGACCAACTATAGCGAAAAGAATTGCCAACTTGTTCCTGAATCTTTGATAAAATTTTGTCATAAATTATGAGTGCGGGAATAAATGTCTCATAATGTCATCTATGGATATTACGCCAAGCAGTTTTTTCTTATCATCAATTACGGCAACTGTATACAAGTCGTATTTCGTCATTATTTCTATTATTTTTTTCATTTTATGATCAGGATGAAGAACGCCTTTGAGCGAAAACCCTTTTATAAAATCTCTGATTTTCTTTGTTGGGTTTGAAATTATCAAACTCCTCAATGATATCGGACCTAAAAATATTCCGTTATCATCCGTGATGTAAACATACAAAACCGATCTCAAAGATTTGGACTGTTTTTTGATCTCCTCTATCGTCTTCGCGACCGTCCACTCCGGACGAGCTGAAATGAAATGCGGACTCATCAAACCTCCGGCAGTATCATCCGGATAATCCATCAACTTATCAACATTTTTCGCCTTATTGTCTTTCAAGTAGGATATGAAAATTTCAGCTTCATCTTTTGGCAAAGTTTTCATCAAATCCGCAATTTCTTCCGACGAAACTTGAGACAAAATTTGAGAAGATTTTTTCGGTCCCCAGTGTTTCACCAATATTCTCTGCAACTCCGGAGTCACCTCCTCAAAAACATTCGCAGCGTTTTGCGGTTCAAGCGATTGGACAATTCGCGACTCGTGTTTAAGACTCAAATCCTCAATGATATTCGCGAGATCGGCAGGATGCAATTTAACCAGATTTTGCGCAATCGTATGCAACTGCAAAGACCTGTGCAATGGTTGCGCATCACGCCAGTCTATAAGATGTACTTTTAAAATATCAAAAACATCCAGCCATGCCATATTAATTCTTCTGAGAAGACCTCTTGTGCTTACATCAATCCCCAAAACACACATTTCTTTCCCGAAATTACCAAGTCTCAAATCGTTAACACGAACAACTCTTGCTCCAGAAAGATCAACTATTTGTTGATCAAGAACATCTCTTTTTAAAAACAAAAAATTATCGGCAACAGCCTTTTGGAAAGGAATTTTTTTAGTCAAAAACTTCAATGAAATTTCATTGCGAGTGAAAGTTTCGACATACTCAAAAGGTATATAATCAAGATCTTTTTTACCCTTAAGTTTCACAACAAGAAATTCAAGAGGCGTATATGCATTGGGAATCGGGTTCACCAAAACATCCTCTAGCTTCCCGATTACAGTGTCTGCCGCGTCCAGTATTTTATTATCCAGTAATTGACTTACATAAAGCATAGGAGATTCTTACCTATGTTGAGTTTGTTTGAAGTTACATTTTTTGCGTGAAAAATACAAGACAATAAAGAGTTTTTCTAACGAAAAACAACTTATAATATTGAGCAAGTGATCGCTACGCTTCCCTTGCTCTGTTGCGAGGTTTGCGTTTGGGAGTGGAATGAGACCGAGCTCCGCGAGGTTTCATGGAGCGTACAACAATTTTTCAGAAATAAGTTTCTTATTTATGAAAAATTGAGCAAACCCCTATTCCAGGCAATAATAATACTTAACTACTTATGTTTTTTTTGATATTTTGTAATCATGGAAAACAAAAATAACCTTTCTTCATTCACGAGATCTCTTATATCGGCTTTGTCTGGTAAGATTTCGCCACAGGCTCGTAAAATCATCGACGAGAACAAGATTGATGTTTCCGATTATATTTTCTGGATTACAACCAAATATTACAAACGGGTTTTCTCTCCTATGGAGATGTGGATACTTTTTGGGACATTTTTAATCACCTCAATCCCCTCTGTAATCGCGCTTTTTAAGGTTTGGAGTTTGAGAAATTTATTTGTGATGATTACGGCAAATATTATGATTTATGTACCGATGATTTATTTTATTAAAAATTCTGTTTTTTCGTCAGCCGATTCCGCGCTTGACGATCCGTGGAGAGGTGCAATATTCGATAAGGTTTTTGATCAATGCAAAGTTGAATCTGTTCAATCTTTAACGGGAAGTGATTGGGATAAAATCAGGAATTTTTCCGCCCAACCTGACAAGAAAAAAATCTTTCAAATCCACAAGCTTTTCAAAGTCCCGTTGCCGGCCAAACTTACCAAGAAAAAGAGATCTTTTATCGCTAAAATTCTTCAGCCTGTAAGTGCTCTTTCGTGCGGAAGTGCGATTTTGTGTTTTATCGCATTTTTTATAATACAGAAGGAAAATCTTTCGCTCATGCTGTTCTTTACAGGGGTTTGGTTTTTGGGATTTTGGTTTCTGGCTAATGGGCTTAAAACTTTTTTAAGTGGTTATTTCCCCGGGTCCGGATTTGATCCGGCTTCAACCGGAGCTTTTGCAAAGATGCAATCGATTGTGGCAATTTTAATAGGTATATTTCTTATAATCGTGTTTTTCCCGTGGCTTAATTATTTATTTTTGATTGGGGAGTTGTAACCAGGTCTCAACTTCCTTACGGTTTTTCCAGCTTGCCACATCTCGGAGTCGCCCATTTCTTTTAATTCTTTTTCGAGCTTCTCCCTATAATCCGGTGAGCTGTTCGCATCGAGAACTATTTTCGTTTCATGTCCGCTTGCAACACTGTCATACAGACGCGTGAAAACCGGTTCGACAGCTTTTCTGAATTCGTGTCTCCAATCAAGAGCACCCCTTTGTGCGGTTGTTGAGCAGTTTGCAAACATCCACTCCATTCCATTTTCTCCAATTAACGGATAAAGACTTTGAGTCGCTTCTTCAACAGTTTCGTTGAATGCTTCCGAAGGAGAATGTCCGTGTTTTCTTAATAAATTATATTGAGCCTCCATTATTCCTGCCACCGCTCCCATCAAAGTTCCTCTTTCTCCGGTAAGATCACTTAAAACTTCTTTCTCGAATGTTGTTTCAAATAAAAATCCTGAGCCTATTGTGATGCCTAAAGCAAGTGCGCGATCTAATGCTTTTCCTGTGGCATCTTGAAAAACTGCATAAGAAGAATTTACTCCTTTCCCGCTTTTAAAAAGCTCTCTTACTTTTCCACCCGGACCTTTTGGTGCAACTAAAATAACGTCTATATCCGCTGGTGGAATTACTCCTGTTTGCTCTTTGTAAACTATTGAAAATCCGTGAGAAAAATATAATGCTTTTCCTTTTGTAAGATGTGGTTTGATATTTTCCCATAACATTTTTTGGCTGGCATCGGAAAGT
>JBAYGX010000077.1:0-7487 GCA_041666465.1 Candidatus Altimarinota bacterium | reverse complement strand
TGTTTCTTGTATTTACGGGTTGGGTTCACCGGGTGATTATGATGCGCTTAAGATTGTCGTGAAGGTTGGGGAGGAGCGAAAAAGGGATAAATTCTTGAGGCAGCTTACGGATTTGCAATATACGAGATCGCAAATGGAATTCAAGCAGGGGATGTTTCATGTTTTGGGTGATACGGTTGAGGTTTACACGCCGGGACGAGATGGAATTTTCAGGATTGAATTTTTTGGAGATGAAATTGAGAAAATTACCGAAGTCGAGTCGTTTACAGGAGAGGTTATTAATGAAATGAGCGAGGTAACGATTTTCCCGGCTAAACATTCCGTTACGACGGAGGAGAAAATCAAGGGGGCTGTCGGGCAGATTAGAATTGATTTGGAGTCTTGGGTAAAAGAATTGCGAGCCATGGGTAAAAATATCGAAGCGGAAAGAGTGAAAACTCGTACCGAATATGACTTGGAAATCATGCTTGAAACCGGTTATTGCAGTGGTATTGAAAACTATGTTCGTTATTTGAATCAGCGAGAAGTGGGACAGCAACCTGCTACACTTCTTGATTATTTTCCTGATGATTTTTTGATGATTGTCGATGAGTCGCATATGACTATCCCGCAAATCGGAGGAATGCATAATGGGAATTTGTCTCGCAAGAAAACGCTTATCGATTACGGATTCAGATTGCCTTCGGCTTATGACAATAGACCTTTGCGTTTTGATGAGTTTGAGAAACATATTAAGCAGGCGGTTTTCGTTTCGGCGACTCCGGCGAAATACGAAATGGCACATACGGATAAAAAAGATTTGGTTGAGCAAATTATTCGTCCAACCGGTCTTCTCGATCCTATTATTGAAGTCAGAAAAACCGAAGGGCAAATGGCGGATTTGAGAGTGGAAATTGAGAAAAGAATTAAGATGGGGCAGAGAACTCTTATCACGACTTTAACCAAAAAACTTGCGGAGGCTCTTACGAAATTTTTGGCCGAGCAGGGGATGAAAGTTCGTTATTTACATTCGGATATTGATACATTTGAAAGAATTGAGATTTTGCGCGATTTGAGAATTGGGAAGTTTGATGTGTTGGTTGGAATTAACCTGCTTAGAGAGGGCCTCGATTTGCCTGAAGTTTCTTTGATTGGAATTCTTGATGCCGATAAGCAGGGATTTTTAAGGTCAGAGAGTGCGCTTATTCAGACGGCTGGACGTTGCGCTCGAAATGCGAACGGTTTTGTTATAATGTATGCAGATAAGATGACGCCGGCGATGAAAGGAGCGATTGATGAAACTAATAGGAGAAGGGCGGTGCAAGAGGCTTACAATAAAAAACATGGAATTACGCCGATTACGATTGTAAAAAAGATTCGCGAGCTTGAGGCGCATGAAAAACAAAATGAACGCAAACAAGTTAAGCATTATGAAGGCAAAGTTGTTCCTCGCGAAGATCGCAATCGTTTGATTGAGAGTCTTGAAGTTGAGATGGATATGGCCGCTCAGAATATGGAGTTTGAGAAGGCGGCGGAGATTAGGGATGAGATTGAGAGACTTGAAGAAGAATGGAAGAAGTAGAAGAAGTGACATAGTGACATAGTGAAGAAGGGGGAGAGGGGAATGTAATTTTTATAAAAGCCTAATCCCTTCTTTTCCACAATTTTTAACCATATTTTCGGGCCAGACGCTTACCTGTACTTCACCGATATGGATTTTTTGCAAAAGGAACATACAGAGCCTTGATTGACCAATGCCGCCACCGATAGATAAAGGAAGGTTGTTTTCGATAATTCCTTTGTGGTATTCAAGCTTTTTTCTGTCTATAAGTCCCATAAACTCAAGTTGTTTTAATAAAGCAATTGCATCAACTCGTATCCCCATTGAGGAAATTTCAAGAACACTTTTTCTTAAATCATCCCAAATCAAGATATCTCCATTTAAACCTTTGGTTTTATCACTTGTAGCAGTAGACCAATCGTCATAATCAGCGGCTCTTAAATCATGAGGTTCGCCAGATTTTAAAGGATGACCAATCCCAATAAGAAATACTGCGCCATATTTTTTCGCAATTTTGTTTTCTCTTTCTTTAGAAGATAATTTCGGATACATTTCTTCAAGTTCTTCGGAATAAATAAATTTTATTTCTTTAGTAAGTCTTGGTTTTAATTTTGGGAATGCTTTTCCGATAATTTCTTCGGTTTTTAAAATTGCCTTATAGATTTTCTTTACGGTATTTTTAAGAAAGCGTATGTTCCTTTCATTTTTGGAGATTATTAGTTCCCAATCCCATTGGTCAACATAGATACTGTGGATATTATCAACATCCTCATCTTTTCTTACGGCATCCATATCTGTATACAAGCCTGTTCCAGGTTTAAATCCATATCTTTTTAAAGCCTGTCTTTTCCATTTGGCAAGACTGTGGACCATTTCCACTGTAGTATCTGTAAATTTTGTTTTAAAGCTAACCGGGATTTGGGTGCCGGCAAGGTCATCCTGTAAGCCTTTGCCTATCATAAGAAATCTAGGAGCTGAAACTCTTTGCAAGGAAAGCTTTTCTGCAAGTTTGCTCTCAAAAATATCTTTAATTAGCTTAATACCTATTTCGGTTTCAATTAGATCCAGTTTTGATTTATACATTTTTTTACCTCCCATAATGGTTTTTGATATTTAATGTGGTTGCATATTATAGTGTATAAAAATAAATGCAAACGGTGTTACAGATTGGTTCTACCAAGCACTCCTCCGGGACTGGATTGCATTGTTAAAAAGCAAGATGGTAATCTGTAACTGATGGTCGAAGACTACATGAGCCGTATTTCAGATTAACGGAAAAACAGGTGGAGAAAATGAAAGTCGTTCAATTTGCCTAAACGCTTTTGTCGATTTCTGCAAAATTCAGCACGGTTTGGGGATTAACAGGTTGAGCATGCCAGTCTTTACATAAATGCGCTATGATTAAAGCAACAGTTGACTGTAAACTTAACAGATTCGGACCGGTCCGAATCTGGTTGTTATACGAACTTTTTTCGTAATAACTATGTTGGAATCTTGAGGCACATTTTCTCCACCTAAAAATTACTTGATCCCGTATTTCAGATCGTCTATCTGTTGCAACTCCATATTGTTGTCAAAACCATTTTCCTTGTAGTAAGATAATTTTTTATTCCATAATTTAAAAAAATGAACACGAAAAAGTTTTTTTTATGGGTGTGTACATTATTTTTATTGCTTACTACAATTGCACCTGGCGTGGTCTTGAATTGCTTTGCTTCTCCCGTAATTAACAGAGTTAATGTAAATTTAGCGTTATCACCTGTGTCGAGTGTTGTTGTTCCCGGTGATACGCATGTGCCGTTGGTTGGGTTTACTTTTACCGGCACTAGTCTCGGACCTGTAATTGTTAAAGAGATTGTTTTTACGGGCTATATTGACGATGAAGGAGTTGGTACTAGTTACGAGAAGGGTGTTTCGACAGACAATGGAGTTGTTAGCATTAGTGATGTCATACAAAGTGCTTGGGTTGAAGATGGTTCCGGTAATGTAATTGCAACGCTTGGGGCTTTCAGTGACATTAATGGTCGAGCTGTTGCCGGTGGATTAAATTTTGCTATTTCCGTTGGTGATACTCAAACTTTTACATTGTATGGGGATATATTTCCCGGTGCCGGTTATGGGAATATCGCCGATCGTATTGCTGTAGATATTGTTAATAATAGAGATGTTCTTATAAAGAATCCTTTAAATAAAATTGTTCCTGCACAATTGGTTACTCGTAATGATGTTTCGATGTCTTCTCCGTTGGTTTACACTGAAGTTGAAATCGATTATGAGGATGGCTATTTCGAATCGGATTATTCCGATAATTCGTTATGCACTGTATATTATGATTCTTATAGCAGTATTTATTATTACGAATGTCCGGATACTTGCTATTATTATGATGTAGATTTTTATGGCTATTATTATTGCGCAGAGAGCGGCCAATATTATTACTATAGCGGTGGCTTGTGATGGAGTTTGAAGCTTTAAAAAAACGACTCTCTTGTTTTAAGGGGGTCGTTTTTTTTAATAACAAAATTGCTATTTTTACCACGCTTCGCCGCCCCTACCACCTCCGACATGTCCACCTCCGCTGGATCCTCCTCCGGGATGTGATTGCAAGGTTGAACTTACCGATGAGGTCATTTGATCGAGATTGTGCGTGAAGATCGTTATCGCTTGCTTGAAAGTCTTGAAGTCGAAATGGATATGGCGGCTCAAAATATGGAGTTTGAAAAGGCTGCTGAGATTAGGGATGAGATTGATAGGTTGAGAGAAGAGTGGAAGTAAAATTTCTTATTGCTCTCACTAGTCCTCGCTTACTGATTTTTCTTGAGGATGCATGATCCTCTCGAAAAGATCAGTAGCGCTGCGGAATCGTTTGAGCAATAAGAAATTTACTTGTTAAAAACGGTTTATAGCGTAGGTCGTTTATGCGACTACCGTGACTTTTTGGCTTGCGCGTGCTATAATTTCAAGATGATTTTAAGAGAAAATTTACCAAAAACAGCAGAAGTTCTTGGGAATTACGGTGTTAAGTTGCCTGATGGTTTTGGGAAAGCGGATGTTGTTAATAACTGGGCTTCAGGTAAGCATGAAGTTCTCGATCGACATAGAGTTGACTTGGTCGGGTTTTCTAATATGCGATCAGGTTCTATAACGGAATCTTCTTATCCTGCCGATCCGCAGATGAAGTTGAAGACTCAAAAATGGGGATATCCAGGTACTGGCTGGAGTAGATTTGTTATGGATCTTACAGACTCTTCCGATGATTGGGTTGCCAGGTTTTGGTTGTCTCATGATGCAGAAGATCCTAATCGATGGTATTTCGATCATAGGGTCACAAAAGATCAATATAGGGGGAAGGGGTTTGGGAATGCGATTTCTGATGTTGTAGATGCATCTATGCAGGAATTGGCGAATTCTAGAGGTGAAGAGCAGGTTGTTGTTTGTGATGTTGAGCAGGTTGATGTTCTTTTATGGTTTTTAAGGAATGGTTATATGCCTGTCGATAGTGATTCTGAATCTTTGATTGATGATATTATTGGAGATGATGGGGTTGAAAAATTTGATATTTCTTCCAATCCTGCCGGAGGTATGGATTTTTTTATTTTTAAAAAAGGACAAGCTGATTGGGGTGGTATTCAAAATGTCCATCAACTTAGAGAAAGCGGGCGCATTGTTAGTATTAAACTTGAGAAGAGGTTTGTGCCTAAAGAGATGCCGATTGCTGTACGTTTTGGTCAGAGAATTCGTAGTTTATTGAAATTTTAATTCCTTGAAAATCGAATGGTTAAACGATTGTTTTTGTGATAAAAGTAATCTCCCTAGCGCAATAAATATGATCTCTAACAGAATAGATTCTGCGAATTTACCACGTTCCACTTTTTTAGCGGCTTTATGCGCTTTTGGTCTCTCGTGTAGTTCACCCGCACATGATGCTATGGATGCGTTAAATGTTATTAGTCCAGGTTGCGGTTCGGTTTTGTTTCGGAATCCTGCTATTATTACTGATCGCTTACCGGATGGTCGCAAGAGATATTTTGGTGAAAAAACAGATAAGTATTATGAAAAATGCAGTGTTGTAGTAGATCCTCAAGCCGGAATGAGTGTCGATTATTATACTGAAAAAACCGGATTCGGGGTTTCGGATTCTTGTATTATTGGTTCGAGTTATGTTGAATGCAATGGATCGGGTTCCACCAGTGATGATGGCGTTATTGCTTTTGGGAAATCGATTTCGAGATTGATTAATTTTTGGCTTTCACCAGGCTCCGCCGCCCCCGCCGCCTCCACCACCACCGACATGCCCGCCTCCTCCGTGACCTCCGGGACTGGACTTTAGTGTTGAGCTCATTGATGAAGTCATTTGGTCAAGATTATGCGTGAACCCGCCAAGTGAAAAGGCGGTTCCCGAGCCCCATGTGTTGGATGAGTACCAAGATGGTGGCATTTTATATATATCTTCAAACTGTTTTGCCCAGTGGTCGGTTTGACGGAAAATCATTGCGTAAGGCAGCAGGCGTTCGAAATATTTTTCTTTTTCGTGGAATTGAATTCGGTCTTTTTCCGCAGTCTCTATGTACATTTTCAGTCCGAGAAGATGTTTGTAAAGTTCGTGTCCTCCATCCGTTTTTTTTGGCATGTATAAGCCGAAAATTATAATCAAAATTCCGGATATCACTAGCGATAACGCAAGTGTTAAGCCGGATCTGCTTGATGATAAAATAGCGAGTGACGGTATCCCGAAAAACAAAAAGAGAAATCCGATTAGCGCATATTTAAATTGTTGTTTATGTGGTGCTTTTACAAAAAGTTTTTGTTCCATTGCGGATGCGAATATTTCTTCTGTTAATCTGGGTATTTCCGCGTAAAACTTGTTTTTAAGATCCGAGAGTTTTTTCAAATATTCCGTTCCGAAAATCGAGCTCAACAGTGTTCTTTCGAATCTCTTGAGTGAAGGTTCGTTATTTCTGTTTATTCGATGCAATGTGTACTCTTTTGAATTAAAAATCCCTAAAACCTTACTTTCGGTTTCTTCTATATTTATAAATCCTCGAATCGCTAAATCTATCATTATTGCCGAAATATCGCTTACATCTACGCGGTTATCAATTAATATCGATGCTTCTATTGGCGAAATGTTTTGCGGCGGTTCATATTCCGGCACAATTGTCCCAACTTTTTTATCTTTTCCATGTTTTCTCCATAGCATGAACGATATTATGAAAACTATTGGTACCATTATCGCCGGCCAATAATCTTTTATTATCCAAATTAATTTTGAGGGCTGTGCTACAAGTCCTTTTGGGAATGATACCAGGATTGTTACTCCTTCATAAGGATTTAACTGCTCGTTTGTCCAGAAATTTATCTTATTTATTTCCGAAACTTGATATGTGCAATCCTCTTCTGTTGATTCTGCGAATCCCGCATAACATTCCGTGCCGATTTGGTCTTGGATTGTTAGTGTGCTTGGTAATGTTAGTTTTGCCTCCGCTTTTAGAATTGGAACTTCCCATTCCGAGCTGATGACATTCCAGTAAATTTGGTCGTGATCTTCTCCAGATAAGTCCAAGCCGTTTGATATTTCGTATTTTACAATGTAGGTTTTTGGTTCTTGAACCATTATGTTCGGATTACCGATTTTTACTTCAATTTGCCCTATACTGTGCGATTCTTGATATTGTAATTGGTTCCCGTTTTCGTCTGTTACCGATATCAAATCGAATCTTACCGATTCAGTTTTGCCATCTTCTTTTGTTATGTTCGTTGGTACCAGAAGATAGATTCCGTGATGTTCTTCTTGTGAAAAATTCGCGGTGATTGTTTCCGTTATGGTGAGGGTGCTGTCGTTGTTGACCTGAATGTCTGTCGAATAGGAGTCAATCCACCAGTTGGCGGCGAGGGCTTTAAATGGGACCAATCCGATGATTGCTATTGACAGAATTAGCTTTTTCAT
>JBAYGX010000076.1:0-7530 GCA_041666465.1 Candidatus Altimarinota bacterium | reverse complement strand
TCCATAAAACCTTATGCAAATCCTTTTTCGCGGCGACAAGTTGTGCTACGAAAAAAGCCTTTGATGAGAAATTGCCACCGCCGGAAATAGTGGTAACTCCATCTGCGCAAAACTGCTCGCAAACATCTTCGTCGCGAACGCCGGGGAAAAGGCGAACTAAATTACTACTCACTTGAAATATTTACTTATAATTCGATTACAAAAACAACTGCCCTTAAAACTTTTTACAGTTTAAGTGGCATGATTATATGCACAAAGTCTTTTTTCTTCAAGGGTTTTATTGAAACCGGATTTGTTTTATCAACAACCTCGAGTAAAACATTGTCATCTTGAATATTCAACAATGCGTCCAAAATATATTGAGCATTTAATGCAATTTTGTTGTTTTCGCCGGAAACTTTAACATCAACGTCTGCTCTACCCTCGCCCACTTGTGTTTCCTCTGTGTTCAAAATTAATTTACCGTCATTTGTGATAGAAAGTTTAATGTTGTTATTTGTCTCAACAACAAATAGGCTAACTTTTTTAACAGCGACAATAAGATCTTGTGAATTAACTTCACATTTAGTTTTCGCCTCTTTTGGCATGTGTTTCTCGTAATCCGGAAAACGACCCTCTATAAGCCTTGATATTAAAATTGTATCACCGGCTTTAAACAAAACCTGATTGCTCGAAATGTTAATTTCGATAGACCCTTTTAATGAAGATATTATTTTCCCAAGCTCGATAACCGTCTTGGCTGGGACGATACAGTCAATATCTTCTTTGATGGTTGACGGGAATTTTAAAAATCTTTCCGAAAGCCTATAACTATCGGTTGCAACCATTTTAAGACCATCTTTTACAAATCTAAAAAGAACACCTGTTAAAACCGGTCTAACCATATTGAAAGACGCCGCAAATGCAACTTGTGATATCGCATCTTTTAGATCCTCGCTTGATATTTCAAAAGTCGAAGATGCTTCAATTTTAGGAAGTAATGGAAACTCCTCTGGTGTAATCCCTTTAATTTTTGTTTCGGAATGACTCGCCTTGATAGACAAACTCATGCCATCCTCTATTTTCAACTCAACATCTCCGTCCTTCAAAAGACCAATATAACCGATAAGTATTTTTGCCGGGATTGTAATACTTCCTTCGTTAAAAACCTCGGCATCCATGGTTGTTTTAATCGCGATCTCAAGATTTGTAGCCGATAACGAAAGCTTCTTACCCTCCGCACTCATTAAAATATTATTCAAAACCGGAAGAGTGTTGTTTGGACTAACGGCCTTGTTTGCAATATTTAAGGCGTTTATAAGCGCCCTTTGTGAACATTTTACTTTCATATATTTTTATTTAAAAACTTCTTATCACAAACGATTATACTTAATTGTTTTTTTTATCAAAAACTTTTCCACAATTTCTCATTGCCAAATCTAATTAAGAATCAAGAAGATATATTTATATAAAGAAATTAGTCGTAGTTAGAGATATATTCCCGAAATAATAAAAACATGGCGAAATATACTTTTAAAAACACACCTTTATAAGTATAAACTGTAAAAGTCGTGCAAAACCCAACACCCCAAAAACCGCAACCACAAGCCCGGACAACGATGTACAAAATTATAAACCTTCAAAACTTATAAATAATTGTGCAAAACCCATGCAAAACCCGTCAAATACCAACTATCCACGGGACGACAAGTGGTCGCCTCGCAAGTCTCTTGTGGGCAACCCCATCCAAAACCCGCTTAACATAATTGCACACATCCCATGTGTTTGCCTTTGGATCTTTTGAAACAATGTGATTATAAGCTTTCTCCGCTTCCAATTTCATTTTCTTAATAACTTCGTCAGATTCATTCATGTAAACAAACCCACGGGTAAGTATAAGCGGTTTTTCGAGTAAATTCTTACTCTTTTTTTGAACCCTAAACACAACAACCAAAATCCCGTTTTTTGCCATCGCCTCCCTATCAAGCAGAACTTGAGACCCAACATCTCCGGTTCCAAGACCGTCAACAACTATATAATTGGAAGGCACTTTTTCATCTTTTACTTTCGCGCCAGCATGATCTATTTCAAGAACACCTCCATTCCCTTCAAAAAGAATAATATTTTCAGGTCTAAGCCCACACTTCTTACCGATATGAGAATGTCCGGTTCGCATATATAAATCGCCATGTACCGGAATTAAAACATTAGGGTTTATAAGCCGAATCATATACTCAAGATCGTCCTGGCAACCATGCCCGGAAGTGTGAACATCCATAATGTCATTATTCACAATATCTGCACCAAGTTTGCACAAGTTGTTAATTACAGTCGCAACAGCCTTCTCGTTTCCTATAATTGGGTTGGCTGAAATAACAACAGTATCCCCTTTTGTTATTTTGACACTCTTATGATCATTTATAGACATTCTTGTGAGGGCAGACATCGCTTCACCCTGACTACCGGTTGTTATAATCAGAACCTTATTCGGTGGAAGCTTGGCAATTTCAGCGATCGGCTTAATAAGTCCTTGCGGAACTTTTATATAACCAAGCTCGCGCGCGATATTTATATTGTTTTCCATACTTCGTCCGCTTATTCCAACATAACGACCGTGTTTATGTGCCGACCTGATAATTTGCTGAATTCTTCCTATTAAAGAAGAAAAAGCCGCGATTATAACGCGTCCTTGCGTTTGCTCAATCAATTTGTCCAACGACAAAGCGATAACTCTTTCAGAAACGGTTTTCCCCGGGACGCGCGCATTCGTGCTGTCCGAGAAAAGCGCCGAAATTTTTTCATCACCAAAAGCATTTCCAAGCGCCTTCATTTTGTTTATTTCGGCAGGTTTATCGTCAGCCGGATTCGCATCAAATTTAAAATCCCCAGTATAAACAACGGATGCCGCAGGACATTTCAGTACAACCGCAACTCCATCAGGAATTGAGTGATTTGTCCTGAAAAATTTAGCCTGGAAATTCCCAAGTTTCAAAACAGAATCGGTTGTTATTTCTCGTAAATCGGCTTTTTTCAAAAGATCAAACTCTTCAAGTTGTTTCTTGATCAGCCCAAGAGTTAGTTTGGTCGCATAAACCGGAGGGAAACCGAGTTTTGGCAAAACATATCCAAGCGCACCAATATGGTCAAGATGACCATGAGTGATAATAATCCCTCTGACATACTGCCTCCTTTGTTCAAGATAAGTCGTATCCGGGATTATATAATCTATACCAAACATATCTTCATCGGGGAACTGAAGTCCCATGTCTATCGCAACAATATCGTCGCCATACTCAAAAACCATTGAGTTCTTGCCAACCTCCTCTACCCCGCCAAGCGGAATAGCACGCAATTTATTGCTAGTGTTTCGTTTTGGTAAAACAACAGGCGGGATCGGTTTAGCTTTTCCTGAAAATTTCTTCTGGACGACAGTTTTATTGTCCTGTGTGCCCGTAGAATACATGGCTTTTATTGCCGCAGGATTGTTTCTCATAACAGGGTTTTTGACAAGAGGGTGGTTTCTCGCAACCGAAGTCGCAACGGCCTGCGGATAAGGTCGACGATTGTTGTCGTGACGACGATTATTTTGAGGAGGGTACGGTTTATTACTCCTTTGTTGTTGACCGACTTGAGGACCACGGTGAGTATTATTTCTTGCCCGTGGAACAGCCACGGGAAGCGAAGCGGTCCCAGTGGCTATACTGTTAGGTTGTTTTTCGTTAGAAAAACTCCTTTTTTCTTTTGTCCCAAACGGGACATTCTTTTGCGAAAGCGAAATGGATTTTTGAGGAAATTGCTTTTGGGGAACAATCTTGTTGGAGCTTTCGCCGCCAACAATTTGTGTTATCCACTTGTCCAGTCCATCAGCGTTATTCTCGTAATCCTTACCACTTCCACGGAATTCATCTTTTTGCATAATATTTATTAAAAAATGCTCTTAATTCAAATCAATTATACCATAAAGAGAAGAAAAAAGCGAATTTGCATGGGGATAAATAGACGTCCCTAGCGCTGTTCAATAAAAGTCAGGGCCTTTCCTTTTTTATCGATTCTTCCAGTTCGTCCAATCCTATGAATGTAATCTTCATAAGTATGAGGAGGATCGAAATTAATAACATGGCTTACATTCGGGATATCAAGACCTCTTGCGGCAACATCTGTTGCAACGAGAATTTGGACATGATTTTGTTTAAATAAATCCAGCGCCTTTTGCCTCTTTGATTGAACCTTGTCGCCATGAATCGATTCGACGCGAAAACCTTTTGCCTGAAGCGAAACAGTAAGTCTGTCAACAAATCTTTTTGTTCTGGCAAAAATAAGCACTTTATTGAAAACCGCTTGGTTTTTAAGCATT
Organism: Candidatus Altimarinota bacterium; assembly: GCA_041666465.1. GTDB lineage: Bacteria > Patescibacteriota > Gracilibacteria > UBA1369 > UBA12470 > XYC2-FULL-41-22. The sequence goes on along the minus strand of JBAYGX010000076.1, from coordinate 3,197 downwards.
CCGCACAAAATTTCAATCTTGTTTTCACCTCTTCCAACTCTAACAACGTCCTGATCGATATTTGCCGCAGTCTCTTGTTTCTTAACCGAAACCGTAACAGGATTTCGTAAAAAAGAGTTTATCAGGTTTTTTACTTCAGCAGGGAGCGTTGCAGAAAAGAAAAGCGACTGTCTTTCTTTCGGAAGGATACTCAAAATCTCCCTAATATCGCCAATAAAACCCATGTCAACCATTCGATCGGCTTCGTCAAGAACAATATGATCAAATCGCGCAAGATTAACAGCTCGTCTTCCAATTAAATCTTTTAATCTTCCAGGGGTTGCGATAAGGAAATGAGGGTCTCTTCTCAAGTCCGACATTTGATACCTGATAGGCAGTCCGCCCACGCAAACAACCGACCAAATGCGAAGAGCCTGTGTCAAACCAAAAAGCTCATCCCTGATTTGAGATGCGATTTCTCGAGTAGGCACCAAAATTAAAACTCTGTGCTTGGGGTTCATCAGGACCTTATCAATCAAAGGGATTAAAAAAGCCGCAGTCTTTCCCGTACCGGTATTCGCAATACCAAGAATATCTTTGCCTTCAAGGATATGTTGAATCGTTTTATCTTGGATCGGAGTAGGATTTTTATAGCCCTTTTTTAAAATATTTGCCTTAAGACCGGTATGTACGGACAGATTTGGATAAGTAAACGAAGGTATATAAACATCCTCCGGCTTGGCCAAAACAGCTTTTCTTATAAAAAGCGAAGGGTCAAGAGTTGATTCTCTTCTGTTGCCGCCTCCACGATTTCCTTGACCGCGATTCCCACTCTTGCGAACAGCGCCAGCGCTAGGACGAGCAGAATGATGATAGCTTCTCGACCTATTGCTCGAACCGCCTTGTCCGCCAGCCGAACGAGGAGGTCTTGATTGAACACCTTTTTGTACATTTCTTGTAAACATAGAATCGTACTTTACATGAAAGTAGACAACAAAGCAAATAGATTATAATTTATCGTCTTAATCTTGTATTTTTCTTAATCCCCTCTTCACTAGCATCTTTACTATCTTAACTAGTTCCTAGGTCCTATCGTCTTCAGAAACCAGGTCCTCTCTTAACCCCTCAACCCCAGCATCTTCAGCGTATCCCTCGTAACCGCCTTCATCACAAGCAACATCCCCCCGTAAACCACTCCCCCTACCGGTATCAACAGAACGATATTGTAATTTTTTAAATATTCAAAACTCCAATCCCTCAGCCCCCAAACCGCAAGCGCCATCACAACCCCTGCAAAAATAGTCTTCCACAAAGTCCCAAAACTAAAACCAAACGGCATCTCTTTTCTGATAGCCAAATAGGCCAAAACCAAAAGCAAAGTCTCGGTTGCAATACTGGTTATAGCCGCTCCACGCGCTCCCAACCACGGGATCATTAAAAAGTTCAAACAAACATTAAAAATTGCGCATGATCCATTCAGCCACAACAGTCGATTTTGATGACTGGAAGCAATAATCGCATAAACGAATAAACTGTTAATAAAAGCCACCATCATCGCAGCCATCAAATATTTAATCGTAATATCCGACCCGTAAAACCCTTCATCGGTTCTACTCAAAAATTCAGGCGTGGAAATTGCAGCAACTATCGAGTAAGCAAGCACTTGCGTTCCGGCAACAAGCGGTACGCCGGCCATAAACAAGAAATCGAAACTATATTTTAAAATATCTTTTACCCTATCGGTCTTTTCATGAACATGCCTCGTCAAAACCGGCAAAACGCTATTCATAAAAAACACAGGGATAAGCGACAAAATTTCCAAAACCCTCATCGGCACAGCATAAATACCAACCTCGGTAGGGCCTTTTAACAGAAGAAGCATAATCGATCCGACTCGGAAATAAATCATGTTCAAAACAAGCGCCACCCCGTAAGGCACGGACTTGATCAAGACTTTTCTTATAAAATTCCAATCCTTCCCGAAATATATATGCCCGTATCTTCGCGCGAAAAAATAAGTGACACCAAGGAGCACAATATTCCCAACAACACCCGCAACAATCAAGTTGTAAAAACCTGCGGAAGACGGTTCGGTAAATCCGTAATAAATGACATAAGCGATATATGCCAAACTCGCCCCCTTGCCTGCAACTTGAGCGATAGTCGCATACTGCATTTTTAACTTAAACTGCAACAAGCTCGCAATTGCGCTTTGAAGAGTTGATAAAAAAACCGCAACCGATGCGATAATAATTCCGAGATGAATCGCTTTATACTGAGGCACGAAATAAGCCGCAATAACCGCGGCGGTCATAGTGGCGAGACACAGCACGACTCTCATTGTAATTATATTCGACAAAATATGTTCCCTTGCCTCTTGCGTATCCTCTTTTGCCATCTCGCGAACGGAAATCGTGAAAAGTCCAAGATCCGCCGCAACGCCGAAGAAAGCCAAAAACTCATATATAGCCGAATATTTCCCGTAACCCTCAAGCCCAAGATAACCGGTTATAAGCTTCACGATAATTATACTCATGAAAGCCATAACCAACCTTCCTGCAACTTGGACTACGGTATTGTCGAGAACTTTTCGAGCCGTGGACATGAGAGATTTTTAAGCCAAAAAACTATAGCCTTGGTGGTCGCGGAAAGCAAAACTGTTTCTATGGTCCATCCCCGATTTGTAATAAAACATTGCAACACTTTTAAAATTTGCCCACCGTCCCGTAACAGGACTTCGCACAGCCTGGTTCTCGCGAAAAAAGCTCGTATAACAATCCAGTTCGGATCGGTCCGAATCGAGGATCAAATGATTTTTAGGCGGAGAAAACGAAAGCTGCCAGATTCAGACCGGTCCAAATCTGTTAAGTTTACAGTCAACTGTTGCTTTAGACCATGGCGCGTTTATGTAAAGACCAGCATGTTCAATCTGTTAATTCCCAACCGGTTGGGGTTTACAGACTCTTGCAAAAATCACATGAGTCCTTTGATTTTCTCCACATGTTTTTTACTTGATCCCGAATCGAGCAGTATTAGGAGCTGTTCACATATCTCTTTTGTAGATGGATATGTGAACAGCTCCTAGTCATCCAGTCTTACGCGGTCATAAGTAGCAAGAATTCGGTCTATAGATCAGATCTATTGTTGCTGCCGGGGTACCGCCGGGAGTCGTAACAGGGAGGTCAACACCCTCGGTTTCCAAAGACCGATAAATATAT
>JBAYGX010000075.1:0-7555 GCA_041666465.1 Candidatus Altimarinota bacterium | reverse complement strand
CCACTCCAATACCAATAACAAATTTCTTGAAACCAGTGCTAATGCGATAACCACGCAACCACGTGCTAAATACAAAAATATTTAGAACCACTTGGATGCAACCGGCAATTACATTGAGCTCAAGAAAAATACTGGTAATATTTGCTATTAAGAAAAAACTAAAAGCAAAGAATCCCGAAACCACCATCCAAAACTTAACCCTACTCATTCAATCAACTCCTTTCTAATCAAAAAATACAATATATTCAAAATATAGTCAAACAAAAAATCCGGGGAGAAATTACTCTTACCCGGATTCAAATTTCAACATTGTTTTCACCTTTTTACCATTCCAACCAACGAAACAATCGCTGAAGCAATCTGAAAGTCGGCAAAGAACATTTGATCTTTATTGATTCCCAAGTATGCGGCAGTTGTGTGACCCACTACATACAGCAACCATCCCGCTCGAATCTTTTCGTGAGTCAAATAGTATGTCCCCCATAAAAGCCCAAGAGAACTCACAAGTTCCACAATGGTAATGAGACCATTGAAAGCAAAAAGTGCTAAAGTAAGCATCACTACAGCCAACACCACACGAATCATCACTTCTACCTGTGGATTCTTCTTCTGTTTCTTGAAGAATCCATATCCCATAAGCACAATGAGACCCAACTCTAGGACAGTGTAAATATACATGCCTAGTAGATAGAAGTAAAAAAACGCTAGAAGCGCTGCAATAACCCCAAAAATCCATCCCACCTTCTTTTCCACTAACACAGCTACTTTATTAGCAAAAAAGATTAGAGACACTGAAATCTGCAAAAAAGATATCACAATCCCCTCCTAGAAGTTCTGATAGTCTTAATTTAAAATTCTCAAATAATTCAATCTACTTCCAAAATTTTAATATATATTAATAAAAAAGTCAATACTAAATCCACTTGTCATAATAAATACTTAATGTTATACTGCGAACTGCTTCTTTAATTACAGAGCTTTGGAAAGGATGGCTCTTAATGCTTTTTGATCTTAACAATTCAACAGATGTCGAAGTGGTTCAAACCTATCTTCGATGCTCTAGGGAGAATGAACGGATCATCGGTCTCACTTCCGGTTCATTCGATCTAATTCACTTCCATCACTTCCTCTATTTCATCAGATGTAGACGTTCTTGCGATGTTCTTATTGTAGGAGTCGATTCCGATGAATTAGTTAGAAAAATGAAAGGTGAAGGACGTCCTCTTATTTATGATTCTAGAAGAGTGGTTATGGTTGACGCACTAAAACCAGTCACCTTTGCCTTCATCATGAATAGTGTTGATGATTTCGGTCTCGCCGCTAAAATCATCAATCCTGATTTTATTTTCAAAAGCGACTCATTCGATGGTCGAGAGGAAGAAATCATCGGAAAAGAACACGCTAAGAAAATTAAAATAATTCGTGATGTAGTAGATCACACCTCCACCACAGAAATCCTAGAGCAAGCTGCAAGGATAGCGAACACAAAGAAATAATCGCTCAACACCAATTAAAGTCGCACGGCATCCACTGTGCGATTTTTTTCATTTTAATATTAAAAATCGCCTGCAAGGTTTTACCTTGAACAGGCGATAATCGAAAAAAACAATTCAGAAAGAGCAAAATCACTTCATGCGAACAGCCCATACCGCACCGTTCTGCACATAGATAACTCTGTCTCCCCAATTAGAAAGGAGCATGTCAGTTGCAATCAGTTTATCTTCCACCCTAGTCAAGCTTCCATTCATCGGAACAAAGATGTTTAATTCTCCGTCCTTTATAATGGTTGCACAAACGCCCTTAGGAAGAATAGCCAGATTCAACTCTGGTCCATCCGTAATACCCATCCACACCTTGTATGTACGATACTCGCTGTCAAAGGTAATCTCAATTTTGTGATAATCACCTTTTTTGTCGAGTGCGATAAACGAAGCAAAACGATTTCCAGCCTTGGCCGCAATAATCTGGATTCCGTCTAATTCACGCACTCGGATTTGAGCTACTGCTCCATCACCAAAAGGAACAATAACAAATTTCGCTCCCATCGCATCCAAAACTCCAACTCCGCTAAACCACTTCGTGGAATTTACGATAACACCCCACGTCTGACCAGCCGAAGCAACGATTTTTTCACCAAAGAAATTAAATTTAACTTCGGTTAAACCCTTGTCTCCAACTAGAAAGATTCGATTCTCATAGCTAAGTAGTCGAGATGCTTGCATTGGGAATGGAAGTACGGTGGATTGCAACGTTCGATCGCTCACATACACAAACACTGCTTGGCGTCCATCAAGACTTCCGATAATCCATCCATTACTCACTCGTATCACTTCGCAAGCAAGTGATGCAGAAACGGCAATCTGTCGTTTCGTCGTAAGATCGATCAATTTACCAGATGCAAGAAGAACAACACCGCAATGGAATGTATGGATAACCGAATCTCCTGAATATCCAAGAAGTTTCTCGAAAACCAACATGTCGGTTTTTCCCGTAGTCACAGCTCGAAGAATTCGAACTGCTCGTGGCGTTGTCACACCAGTATCAAACGGAGACGGCGGTTTAGTTCTTTCCCCCTTCTGGAAGGTCGCTTCATACCAATTCAAAAGCGGAAGAGAAATACAAGAAAAGTCCCGTACAGCTCGATTAAGTCGAACGCCGGATGAAAACACGGATGCGTTGTTTTGCATTCGTTTTTCCATATCCGTCCTGGCATATCCATCAAGCGTTCCTTTGTAGGGATGGATACCAGTAAAAACCTGAAACGTCACAATCGCCCAAGAGAACCAATCACTTTCATGATTAAATTTTCTTGCATGCCAATCCCGAATTGAAGGCATCACCGCCACTGTGGGCGGCATTGCTCCAATAACCCATGAATCAACATCAATAATTCTCGGCTCAGGATCTTTTCTGACTGAAAGAGCAAACCAATTAAGTTCATTCGGATCAACCAGAATCGCTCCACGGTCATGAGCGAACAAAACTGTTTCACGCATTCGATCAACTAATTTCGAAGCGAGCTTATCTGTGAATCTCTCGCTTTGATAAAAGTCGTTCGTAAAAACCCGAGAAAGTGGGTGACCAATCGGAGGATCTTCAATATAAGACAAATAATGTCCAACTGGATCCCCTGCGTCTGTAAGAGCTAATCCAAGAGGAGTTACTATGTATGGATGCTGGAATAAACTAGATAATTTTTGAACTTTATCCGGCGTTCCGCGTTGCTTCATCCTTTCTGGATCAAGCCACATCTTTACAACCAAATTAGAAACTCTATAGATAGAACCCTCACCCCCAGTAGCAACGTGATCACTAGGTCGCAAAGTTACTGGTCCACGCCCCTCGAGAGTCACATGAATATTCCCCCGACTAGATGCAGAATTCATTGGGATTCCTCCGTCTGAACCTTCTCTTGGTCAACATGAATCACGGCATATGATATGTCATCGATCGGTCCTCTACCGTCGCATTGCATATCTCTTATACCCCGAATCATCCGACGTTTAGCAAATTCTCCGGCGCTGGTTTTGAAAGCCAAAAATTCTCCAACGGCATCCTTCCAATCAACACCGTCAATTTGAGTAACTCCGTCAGAAAACACAGCTAGAAACTCAATTTGCTCTAAAAGAGATTCTGAAATTTCCATAGAAATTCCATTTATCCCCTGCTGAAGAGTGTAATCTGTTGAATCAACTTCAACATATCCGCTCTCCTTTGAACCAAAGGCGCTATGCCCAATAAGTCGAACGGCTTCTAAATCACCACCGTGATGGTTTATGAAAGCTTGAAGATCTAATCCTTCATACGAAGGATAAAATGGTGCATTGTCCGCCCATTCATATCGGTGCATAAAAATATCGCCGTTACGATCTTTCCATGCAATTACACCATCACCATAAACCTGAATCATTCCGCCACTTTGAGAAAAGTAAGCGTAGATACAGGTGGCCAGCATATCACCACGATCCAAACCCAACACCGGTCGCATAACTCCAATGAGTTGTTGCTGTCGAGACAGAATACTAACTTTAGCTGTCGCAAGAGACCCGTTTGATGCTTTCGCATGATCACGAATTGCCTGCAAAGTTCCAAAAGTTAAGACCCGCGACCCGACATCAGTATTACCTCCAGTTGAACACCCATCCGAAACAATTGCACAAGCTATAGATCCACTCGATCTAGAAAGTGCATGATCCTGACACGGCTTACCAGCCGTGTAATGAGCGTGACCAATCTGAAAATAATGATCGGTAAAAAATATCATTTTCTCACCTTCCATAAAAGTAAGGGGCGATGTTTTCATCGCCCCCCTTTCCGTTGGTCTACTAATTAGATCGTAGCCGAAATGTTTTGGCTCGGTCCACCCGTCCCCAAGGACTGCGACTGACTCGAGACAGATTGCGAGACAAACTCGGCGAGTTTCGCCAGTTTACCCTTTGTAGCATCTCCAGCATCGATGTACTTCATCCCAGCTATCGTCTGGAATTTTTTCAATTCGGGAGCGAAATTCTGAGCGTTGATACCAACAATAACACCGATAAGTGATTCGATTTCCTCGCTACGAGAGCCTCTCGCCATCTCGTCTTTGACCATATTCATGGTCGTAGACGAATTATTGTCGTCTCCGTCAGTAATGACGAAAACGATACCGTTGGCCAGGAAATCTTGATCCATCAGCTTCTTGGCATAAGTATTGGTTGCTCCAATCGCCGAAAAAGCGGCGTCGAAAAGCGGAGTCGTTCCATAGGGCTTAAACTGCGGATAGCTCTGTGGATCAATCTCGCCAAGAGGCTTGAAACCATGCAACTCTTCGATTCCATTCAGAAGCGAAGAGGAGAAAAGTATGACCCGCAAAAGCAGGTTATTCGACCGCGGTGATTTTTTGCAACTTTCCACCGCAGCTATAAGAGTGTTTCGAAGTTCGTCGGCGAAATCCTTCGTCGAGCCCGTCACATCTACTGCAACCGTCACAAGAGTGTACTCAGTTGCACCAAGATGATCAATTCTGGTTGAGGAAAACTGGAATGCCTGTGTTCCAGCAATTTTTCCAGTCTCCATCGTACTGTCAGTCATTAATCTTGGCATGTACGTTTCTCCTTATTCCTTTCTGATCTCCTTAGGACAGGAAATCGGTTGAGGTTGTAATAGTCATGCCCCGACTCTTCATCTCGCGCAGAAAAGCTTCTGCGATCTTCGGGAAATCCGGTCCACCAGGAGCGGCTCCCACCGGAGACATGCAATCACGCAACAAATGGAACTTCTTGATGTGATCGTCGCCGATGTTATCAGCGATCTGCTTCACGGTCTTGAGAACACAGTGACTCGAAGCCTCTCCGGTAACAGCCACGATATCCGCTTCCGAAAGCATCTGCAAAACCGATGTGTTGAGCGCGGTGCTCGGGTCGTTTGAGTCAGGCACTTCGGCCATAAGAGCGCCGTAGTGCTCTGTCCACGGATTCGATCCCTTGGTCACGTAATCAACTATGGCGTATTCCGCTCCAGACCAAGCCTGCAAAGCTTCGTTCAGTTGAGCGTTGACGCTGTGTCCCCACGTGCCAATAAGGCAATGTGGAGGCCACACAAAGATCTTGTAATGATCCGGGGTTGATTCAAGCGAATGAGCATAATCCAACGTTTTCGAACGGAACGAAGGATTACGAGGTGTCCAGATTCCCGCCTCAATATCGGCGGCTGAAATCATGGTGAATGGATTGGGTGGATTGCCATTTTGGTCCATCCACCAGGCCGGATGAGCAATGTCGATAAGGCGATGGCTGTCAAGTGTGACATGAATGTCGTCCAACTTGCCGCCGACACGCCTGATAAGCTGTGCCACTCGCTCCATATCTGCCTGCGCTCCAGCAACCGGCAACATTGCCCCAGGAATATCACAAAAATCATTCTGGGGGTCAATGATCAATAATTGAACATTGAGTCGCTTTGTCGTCATACTTTTTCTTCCTTTCAAGTTAATGATGTCTTCACTATCCCTATAAGAGTCGCTTATTGAGTGTTTTAGGGTTCCTTCTCCTTTCTTTCCATATTAAATTCTCAAACAACTCCACTTGAGTTCTGAAGCCCTTATATCATATATATTCCTTATTGTCAAACAAAAATACCTTATCACACCATTATTGACGAAAATAAGTTATGGGTATATACTCATAACAGATAGTCAATTTAAAAGGCCGGGCTATCTTTAAACTAGTAAGATTCAATCAAAAATATGCCAAGATTTAATGGAACTGGTCCCCGAGGAATGGGCCCTGGTACTGGCTGGAGGTTGGGACCTTGCGGAGGCGACATGAGACGAGGCTGGGGTTGTGGAGGTAGTTATGGTTATGGATTCAGACGCTTTGTTTCTCCGAAGAACGAACTTGCCGCTCTAGAGGAAGAAGAGGAAATGCTCAAGGAAGAATTAAAGGCAATCCAAGAAGAAAAAGCCTCTCTTAAAAATCAGCAAAAATAAAAGAAGGTGTAGGACCGACCCCTCTATAGAAAAGGGTCGGTCCGTCTCCTTTTTAATAAAAATTATCTAAAAAAATAATAAATCTCATGCCAAGACCCAGAATTTGCTTATGCCCAGGAATAAAATTTGAACCCAATACTGTTTACTTTAAACCACAAGGTGTACCTATGAAGTATTTGCAAATGGTTGAATTGTCTATTGAAGAAATTGAAGCTTACCGTTTGCGCCACATAAATGACTTAGAACAGCAAGAAGCGGCGAAAAAAATGCACACCTCCTCAAGCACATACCAAAGAATACTTTATTCTGCTTATAAAAAAATTGCCGATGCTTTAGTTAATGGTAAAGCGATTAAAATTATTAAACACACCTAATATAAGATTCAAAAACTAATATATAATTATCCCTATGCCATCTGAATATGCATATCTTACTGGGGGTCTTTTACTGCTCGTTTTCTGGTTAGCTATATTTTTAAAACGTAAAGACCTGCACAAAGAAATTGTTTGGGCCAGTTTGATTGGACTCCCCTTCGGCTTCATAGAAATCCTCTTCGTACCCCACTATTGGCATCCCGAATCACTATTTGATTTTATGAAGCAATATGGTTTTGGACTGGAAGGGTTCGTCTATAGTTTTTCTGTAGCCGGCCTCGCCGCAGTTCTTTATGAATTTCTGGAAAAAAGAAAAATAACCAAAATCAAACACAATAAAAAACTACACCTCGGCCCATTTCTTTTATTCCTTTTGGTTTATCTTGGCTTGGAAATATTTTTTCCAACTAAGCCCATGTTGGATCTTTCCATCGCTTTCGCCTGCGGAGCGATCTTCACAATCATTTTACGCCCGGACTTACTTAAGCAGGTTGTATCTAGCGGCTTAATTTTTAGCGCGTTCTACCTACTCCTCTTCGCTTTTGTGAATATAATATTTAAAGATCTAGTTGTTCAATTCTATAATCCCCAAATTCTAGGAAATTTTAAAATCATCGGGGTACCTCTAGAGGAAATCATTGGCGCTTTTACCGGTGGAGCATTTTGGTCAACACTCTATGAATACGCAAAAGCCTACCGAGAAAAATAAAAT
>JBAYGX010000074.1:0-7634 GCA_041666465.1 Candidatus Altimarinota bacterium | reverse complement strand
GGGAGGCGAGTGGGCATATTGAGAATTTTTCGGATCCGCTGGTGGATTGCAAAAGTTGTAAAGAGAGATTTAGGGGAGATAAGTTGATTGAAGAAAAGCTTGGGATTGAAGCGGCGGCTAAATTGAATTTGGAGGATCTTACAACGATTATTAACGGGAATAAAATAGCTTGTCCGAAATGCGGTAAATGCAACTGGACCGAATCGCGAAAATTCAACCTGATGTTCAAGACTCATCAAGGGGTAATCGAGGAGACGGCTTCGCTTGTTTATTTAAGGCCTGAAACCGCTCAAGGTATTTTTACCAATTTCAAAAATGTATTAAATACTTCAAGGAAAAAATTGCCGTTTGGGATTGGACAGATCGGTAAGTCGTTTAGAAACGAAATTACGCCGGGGAATTTCACCTTTAGGACTCGTGAGTTTGAACAGATGGAAATCGAGTATTTTATTCGCGAAAAAGGCTGGGAAGACATTTTTGATGGTTGGGAAAAGGCTTGTTGGGATTTTTATTTGGGGTTGGGGATTGATAAGGAAAATTTAAGATTTAGAGATCATGATAAAAAGGAGTTGTCGCATTATTCCAAGAAGACCAAGGATATTGAGTATAAGTTCCCGTTTGGGTGGGGTGAGCTTATGGGTTTGGCTTATAGAACCGATTTCGACCTTAAGAGGCATAGTGAGTTTAGTGGGGAGAAGCTGACTTATTTCGAAGAAGGTGAGGAGCCTTTTGTCCCTCATGTTATCGAGCCGTCTTTCGGTGTCGAGAGGACGCTTTTGGTTGTTTTGCTTGATGCTTATAAGGAAGAAGATGTGAATGGCGAAGTTCGTGTGGTTATGAAGTTCGCCAAGAATTTGGCGCCGATTAAGGTGGCGATTTTGCCTTTATCAAACAAATTAAAAGATGATGCGTATAAGGTTTATGAAGGTTTGAAAAAGGAGTTTTCATCAGAATTTGATGTTTCGGGATCTATTGGTAAGAGGTACAGGAGGCAGGATGAAATCGGGACGCCTTATTGCGTGACTTTTGATTTCGAATCGCTAAATGATCAGGCTGTAACCGTTAGGGATAGGGATACGATGGTGCAGGAGAGGATTAAGATTTCTGAACTTATCGGTTATTTAAAAAATAAATTTTAAAAACATGAGAAAAATTTTGTTAGTATTTGTTTTTGCAATTGGAGTTTCGATTCCTATTGTGATGGCCGATATTTCAACTCCTACGGTTACTAATGTTTATTTTGAAAAAGACGGTGAGCCATGCGAAGAAGATATTGAATATACTGTAAATTGTTACGGTTATACATCATGGCCGGGTGATGAATGGTTTGGTGAAGAATTGGAAGAAGGGAGTTATACTCCTGAAGTTGTTTATTCTTATTCGGCATCATGTCCTGAATATGGATGTGAAATTTATGAGGATTATTACATGAATTATAGGCATATAGATTATTGTGATTTGGATGGGACTGCTGATGGTGAGAGTTTCTATCTCAGTAATTTTGGAAACCTCCCTTATACCGGGAGTTGTGATTATTCTATGGAAGGGTTCGAAAATGAGAGTAGGCAGTGCGATACATATTTTGAAATCTCTTCCGGTTTATTTTCTGATGTCCCTTCGGATTATGTGTATTATGATGCGATTTCTTATTTGAAAGAAAATGGCATTGCGGAAGGATATGAGGATGGGACTTATAAACCCGATAATACGATAAACAGGGCGGAGTTCTTGAAGGTTGTTATGTCGGTTAATGATTTAGATATGCCGGCTTGTAGTGTTACCGGGTCTTTGTTTAGCGATGTTGTCGGTGATGTTTGGTATTTCGATTATGTTTGTGATGCGGTAACTCTTAATGTTATTTCCGGATATAGTGATGGGAGTTTCAAGCCCGGGCAGGAAATAAATTTCGCCGAAGCGGCCAAGATAATAGTGAATGTTTTCGGGTATGAGTTGTCGAATTTGTATACAAATGATTATGTTGAGTGGTATGGCGCGTATGTAGCTATTTTGCAGGATAAAGATGCGGTACCTGCGAGTATTGATTCCGTTAGTCATCTTATTACAAGAGGAGAAGTGGCTGAGATGATTTATAGATTGGCTAATGATTTATGAAACTAAATTTCTAGTGGCATTGGCTGGGACTTCCGTTGTTGAAGTCCCTTTGGTTTTTGTTTTGGTTAGATATGTTTTTAAAGTTCGGGATATTAGATGGTGGCGGATTGTGATGGTTGTTCTTTTAGCTTCGGTGTTGACGCTTCCTTATCTGTGGTTTGTTTTGGCTCCTTATGTGGATGGAAGGTATTATATTTTGACCGGAGAGATTTTGGTCTTTTTGATTGAAGGATTTTTATATTGGCAGAGTTTTCGGATTAAGTGGTGGAAGGCTTTTTCGCTTTCATTAGCCGCAAATGCGGTTTCTTATTTTGTCGGGCCTGCTTTAATCGCCTTTTTTTTATAGAATAAAAGCCGAATAGGTCTAGGTGAGGTGATTATTGGAAGAGCTCTATCCGTTTACCGGGAGGTTTTTTTCTGATATAATTATCAGATTTAAAAATAAAAAAAGTAATGGATTTGATGTCTAAAATCTTGAGTATCGACTTCTGGAAATCCGTACCTGGTGATGTTTGGGATTGGCTTATTGCTAATCCGTTAATTGCTGTTTTGTATGTTGTTGGTTTTTATGTCGCTTGGAAGACTTTTTGGAAACTGCTTAGATTTTGGTATGCGCTTCATAGAAGGAAATATCTGAAGTACATGAAAATCACTCTTCCTAGGGAAGATTCGCAGAAAGATAAGGAACAGGCGACGGAAAAGGACTTTAAGGAAAAGATGGGCAATATGGAGCAGTTATTCAGAGGTTTGCATGAAATACGAGAGTTGACATTGAGTAATAGAATCAGAGTTTGGTTGTTTGATCATGCGATTGTTTCTTTTGAACTTTTTGTTGAGAAGAAAGAGTTGTCTTTTTATGTTGTTACGGATGAGTATTATGCGGATATAGTTGAGAAGCAGGTTACATCTTTTTATTCGTCAGCTGATATTCAGGTTTTTGATAAACCTTATACGATTGAGAGCAATGATTTGAAACAGAGTAATTCGGTTATGGGGTATTATCTTCGTCAAGCTAATAAATTTTGGTTTCCTTTAAAGACTTATAAGACTCTTGAAAACGATCCTCTTAATGATCTTACGAATGTAATGTCGAAATTGGAAGAGAATGAGAAGGCTGTGATTCAGATTGTGGTTAAGCCTAGAAGTGCGAAATGGCAGAGAAAGGCTTTGAATTTTGGTATGGAGTATTACAAGGGAAATGTTAAAAAGAAAGGTGGTGGATTTTTGAGACATATACCCGTTTTGGGTTATTTGAATACGATATTGGTTTCTTTGGTTTTTGGTTATGATCAGGTTAAAAAAAGTGAGGATCAGGGTGGTGGTGCTCCAGGGTCGCCAGGTTCGAAATTCGTTCGTATGTTGCAGACCGAGGAAGAGTCTGCGAAAAGAATTGGTGAAAAGGCCAATCAGGTTGGTTTCGATACTGTTATTAGAGTTTTCGCAAGTTCGTCTAATCCGGTAAGAGCTGAACAGGTCATTGGAAATATGTTTGTGGCGTTTAATGTGTTTAAAGATGCTAGCGCCAACTGGTTTCAAGGTAGAAGAATTATCCCTCTTAATCTTATAAATACTCCTTGGATTAAATGGAATTTCATGAATAGGATGTTCAATGTTGGGGAAAAAACTTCTATTTTGGTTCCTGAAGAGTTGGCATCCATGTATCATTTCCCTAATAGTAGATACAATGTTGCGCCTATTATCAAATGGCTTCAGTACAAGGTGCTTCCTCCTCCTGTTAATTTGCCTAGAGAAGGTATTTTGCTTGGATATAATGTTTATCGTGGAGCGAAAAGAGAGGTGAGATTTAAGATGAAAGATAGGCAAAGACATCATTATGTAATAGGACAAACTGGTACAGGTAAATCTGCATTTTTGAGCTGGATAATCAGGCAGGATATTAAGAATGGAGATGGTGTGTGTGTAATTGATCCTCATGGTGATTTGATTGAGGAAACTCTTGCTTATATACCAAAAGAACGGGTTAGAGATGTTATTCATTTCAATCCGGCTGATCAGGAACGACCAATGGGTCTTAACCTTCTTGAGGCTGATACTCCTGATCAACAGGATATGGCTTCAAGTGAAGCTACTGAAATTTTTATTAAAATATTCGGTGATGAAATATTCGGTCCTCGTATTCAGCACTATTTCAGAAATGCTTGTTTGACGCTTATGGAAGATAAAGATGAGGGTGCAACTCTTATCGATGTGCCTAGAATGTTTACTGATGATGAATTCATGAAATATAAAGTTACCAAGGTCACAAATCCTGTTGTTAAATCTTTTTGGGAGCATGAATATGCGAATACAGGTGATCGTGAAAGACAAGAGATGATTCCGTATTTCTCCGCTAAATTCGGTCCGTTTATTACGAACACGATTATGAGAAATACGATTGGTCAGACCAAGTCCGCTTTTGATTTTAGAAAGTGTATGGATGAGAAAAAAATCTTACTTGTTAACCTTTCCAAAGGTCGTTTGGGTGCTCTTAATACTCAGCTTCTTGGTCTTGTTATTGTGGCGAAAATACAGATGGCTGCTATGAGCCGTGTTGATATCCCTGAAGATAAAAGAGCTAATTTCTATCTTTATGTGGATGAGTTTCAGAACTTTGCGACTGATAGTTTTTGTTCAATCTTGTCAGAGGCTAGAAAATACCATTTGAATCTTATAATGGCTCATCAATATATAAATCAGCTTGTTGTTACGAAAAACGGATCTACAAGCGGGCAAATAAAGGATGCTGTGTTTGGTAACGTTGGTACTGTGCAATCTTTTAAGGTTGGTGCGGAGGATGCCGAGTATTTAGCTAAAGAGTATTCGCCGGTTTTAACTGAGCAGGATATTATCGGAATTGCGAACTATAAGGCTTATATTAAATTGAATATAGATAGTTCGACTTCCAGACCTTTTTCTCTGGAAACTATTTATGACAATAGTGGAATGAATGACAAAATTCGTGAAATTGTTAAACAATATTCTCGCATGAAGCATGGTAGAAAGAGAGTGTTTGTAGATCAGGAAATTACTTCCAGAATCGGTATAGATATTGCCGGACCGGGTAAGGATGATAAGAGTTTTGAACAAAAATTAAAGGATAAGGGTTTACTGTCTGATGATAAGACTGCGAAGCCGGTTCCAGGTGCTGAAAAAGATATAGGTAAAATTTTAAATCCACCGGTACCTGGCGTGGAAGTTAAAACAAACACTCCAACAGATGGAAAATCAACAAAATAATCAGGAACTTGCTCATAGGAGGCATCATAAATTCATTCATATGGGAATGGTGTCCATGTGTTCTGCAATGATGTCGGTTTTCTTCGGATTTTTATATATGTATGCGACAACGACGGCTGATTTGGAACTTAAGAATATTCAGGTAAATGCGTTGATTGATGAGGTTGGAAATATTCAGCAAGATAAGACGGATCTTTATCAGGAGATTTTGACCGATAGGAGTAGTCTTGAGGATTTGGGTGAAAAAATTTCCGCTATAAGCGGTGTTGATGTTACCGTTGATTTGAGTTCGATTCAGAGTGAGTTGAGTAGTCAAAAAACCGTTGTTGATGCGTTGGTGAAGGATCAAACGGATTCGGTGTCCACTGTTTCAGTTGATGAAACTTTTGATATTCTAATTCTTGGTACACATGGTTCGCTTACCGATACGATTATGGTTGCAAGTGTGAATCAGGAGCTTGAGACTGTGAGTTTGATTTCAATTCCAAGAGATCTTTATGTTGATGGGCGAAAAATAAATGAGTGTTACAATTTGTACGGAATAGATCAGCTTGAGCAGTCTGTTTATGAAATCACCGGTATTATGCCGGAGAAATATGTGGTTGTTGATTTGCAGGCTTTTATAGATATTGTTGATGCGATTGGAGGGATAGATGTTAATGTAGAGAAGTCGATATATGATAGTTCTTATCCTAATGGTAAAGGTGGTTATATGGTTTTTTCACTTGGTGCGGGTCAGCAGCACTTGGATGGTTCGACTGCGCTTAAATATGCTCGAAGTAGGCATAGCAGTTCGGATTTCGACAGGGCGAGTCGTCAGCAGCAGGTCATTTCAGCTGTTAAAGACAAATTGGCTGGAATGGATTTGAGTAGTCAGGCGAGCGATGCGATTTCCATTTTTGAAAGTGTTCTTGGAAATCTTGATACCGATATCGGTTTGTTTGATGGGATTGGATATTATAGCGGTTTTAAGGATTATACTCTTGAAACCGGTAATGTTTTGACTACATCAAATTATTTGTATTCGACTTACAATACTTATGGGCAGTATATTTTGCTGCCGAATACGGGGGATTATGAAGAGATTAAGGGGTGGGTGGGGGAGATAGTGAAGAAGTAGGACCTAGTAAACTAGTGAAGATAAGAAAAGAAAGGACTTAGTAGATTAGTGAAGATAGTGAGCTAGTAAAGAGGGGAAAAGAAAAGACAAGAAAGAGTTAAGAGGCGAGGGTTAGCCATTTTGCATATTTCTTATTTTTTCCTGTCGTTATTTTTACGAACTCTTCTTTTAACAATGTCGTTATTGGATTTTTCTTTGGGAATTTTATCTTGTCTACTGATGCGATGGGGGAGACTTCTGCCGCTGTTCCGGTGAAAAATGCTTCTTCCGCTCCTTTTAAGTCTGATGGCTTGATGCTTTTCTCGATAACGGTGAAGTCGAGATCTTTTGCGAGTGTTATGATTGCGTCGCGAGTTATACCTGGAAGAATTGATCCTGTTCGTGGTGTATAGATTTTTTCATCTTTAATCATAAAGAAATTCTCACCCGGACCTTCGGCAATATTTCCTTGATAATCAAGTAAAAGTGCCTCGTCGTAACCATGATTTTTGGCATCTATGCTGGCTAAAATTGAGTTTGTGTAATGTCCGCAGATTTTCGCGTCTGGAACTGTTGTTTTTGGATGTAGACGCATGTATGGGCTGATTTTTACTTTAGATGCATGTTCGCCAAGATATGCACCCCAGCCCCAAACCGCTATTGCGACATCTATTGGTGCGCCTTTTGGATGTAATCCCATTTTGCCGTAGCCGAAATATACGATTGGACGGATGTAGCCGGATTCAATCTTGTTCTTTTTTATGGTTTCAATAATCGCGTTTTTGATTTCCGTTTCGTTGTAGGGGATGTGCATGTTTAATGTGTCTGCCGAATAAAACAATCTTTTTATGTGTTCTTTAAGGCGGAATACTGCCGGGCCTTTAGCTGTTTTATAAAATCTTATTCCTTCGAAAACTCCTGCGGAATAATGGAGAGAATGTGTTAGGACATGGGTTTGGCATTTTGCCCATTTTTGAAATTTTCCGTTTTTCCAGATGTAGGAGGTAGTTTGCATGAATAAGTGACATAGTTACATAGTGACATAGTGAAGATAGCAATTTCGATTGGGTTTTTCCAGTTTTAATGTAAAATTACAGAGTTACAGAATTACAGAAGTGCAGAATGATTTTTTCATCTTTAATCTTGGCTTTAGCACTTTGTGTTGACTCGTTTGCGGTTTCGATTG
>JBAYGX010000073.1:0-7676 GCA_041666465.1 Candidatus Altimarinota bacterium | reverse complement strand
ATTATATTCCAATAATAAAAGATGTATTCAAACAACGCGGATTACCGGAAGATTTGGTATACATAGCTTTTATCGAATCAAATTGTTCAACCACAAAAGTAACACCTGCAAAAACCAACACAAATCCATTTCAAATCTCAGCATATGACGCAGAAAGATGGGGACTAAAAGTAATACCGGGGAGCATAGACGAAAGAAAAGATCCATTGAAAGCAGCAAGAGCGGTCGCAGAAATAGTTTCGGAAATCTATGACGAGACATATACATGGACTCCTGCCGTACGAGACGAATCACACAGATGGGGATGGGCAATCCTAGGATATAATTTAGGAATAGACCAAATAAAACTAAAATATAAAGATTGTGACGGATATATCGGGAAATATATAAAAAGCTCAAGCACATCCGAATCACAAAAAGAATATTTACAAAAATTCTACGCCGCAAAAGACAGTTTATCAGATGTGCAACTCGAAGAACCATCACCAATAATAGCCGCTCCGCTAATATACAAGAAAAAGCCAAATTCAACTGCATACGATGTACATAGAGTAAAATCAGGAGACACATTAACATCAATAGCAAATGGCTCCCCTCAAACATTGCATCGCATCGTTGCATTTACAATGGAACAATATGCCGAAATGAATCAACAACCATGCGATCCGAATAATTCAGAATCAAGTCAGCTATTCGACCCAAACAATCCGCAAATAGGCCAAACTGTTTTTATACCTAGACGAGCTGACGAAACCATAAATTTTTCAGATATTCAATCAGAATTACATTTCACGGAAGACCAAACTCAAAAATTTAAAGATTCAAATCAACATCTTGGAGATAGCATAATAAATAATGCCGAAGGCGTTCGCGAAACAACGCTATACTTCACAAGCGAAGAACAAAAAACAAATTTCTATACAGCTTTCCAAAATGACATCTTGCCATTTGAAGAAGCTTCAAGAAAATCAGCAGATACAGACCTTTGCTTCGTACATGCAGGAAGGGCGATAAGGGACAGTGATGTAGCGAGATAATTTATATACGCCTAACACCCCGTTCTAAACCAGGCATCCCTTCAATCCACCTGGCCAACTGCAATGGGATTGTTAATTTCGAGATAAGCTCGGTTCCGATACCAACAAATTCAGGAAACAATTTCGCACTCATAAGATCATCATATGGGAAATTCTTCCCATATATTTCTAATTCTTTATGTTTTCTAATATGCGCATCATGTTGCGGAGGTGTCATCGTCATCTGTTGAAGTATCAATCGCGCATTTAACCCGATAAACAATGGCAATAGTTTCATTTGTGTATCACGCGACAAACTGACAAACAAAGCCGCAACACTTGGACTGCCTATACTAGCCGGCCCATCTTTACCTTTCAAAACCATTCTCGCCACAACCCTGGCTATCTGATCAGGAGATACAGGAGGTACAGCCAACCATTCCAATGGGAACACTCCATTCCCCTTCTTAACCTCTTCAACAACATTACTCATCATACCCGTATCAATCAATCCCGGATGCACAACGCGAAATCGATCACTGCCAACTATTTCACGGACTTGATTAACAGCGTCAACTTTCGTTTGTCCATACTTCCCCAACTCAGCGAAAGGAGTACCGTCAACACCGGCCAACGACCCAATTTCAACAACCCTAACTAATCGACTAGTTAACCCTCTCACCAGCTCCCTATGCCCATCAACATTCGTACGGCTCATCTCGTCAGTCTTTCCAACTCCATCCGAATCACGAGCAAGACACGCTGCATTACCAACGATTGTAATACCGTCATCTCCCGCCCATTCTTCGATTTGCCCAATCGCATAACGCACACCTTTATCACTAGATAAATCAGC
Source organism: Candidatus Altimarinota bacterium (assembly GCA_041666465.1). Taxonomy (GTDB): domain Bacteria; phylum Patescibacteriota; class Gracilibacteria; order UBA1369; family UBA12470; genus XYC2-FULL-41-22. Next base: position 5,804 of record JBAYGX010000073.1, on the reverse strand, counting down.
TTCCCTATGTTGAAAACCAGGGGAATTTTCTACAGAAGTCCTTGCAAACCCAAGTATTTGCCTTCCTGACCCAGCCAACCTCTTTGCAGTTAGGCTTCCAACACCACGACTATCTCCAGTTATCACAACTCTTTCCATGATATATTTTTATCATTAAAATTACTAAAAAGGAAAGGCATCCTAGTCGATTCGATAGGATATGTCAACAGATACTAGCAATAAGGATTTTTTGATGGTTTAGAGCGACCTTGATTCTAATCACGAGAGCGAAAAACCATCAAAAAATCCTACTCATATCTCAAACTCTCAATCGGATTTAACCCAGCCGCTTTTTTCGCCGGATACAATCCAAAAGCAATTCCCTCAAAAATAGCCGCCGCAACGGAAATCAAAATCCCATTAATAGGAATATAAAGTCCCAAATCAACTCCAACATAAGAAGCGACAATTACAAAAAACATAACCAGTGAAACCGCGATTCCAACCCCAATAAGCGCACCGGCAAAAGTTATCATAGAGGACTCAAACAAAAATTGAGTAAGAATCACTTCAGGAGTCGCACCAAGCGCCTTTCGAAGTCCAATTTCACGCGTACGCTCGGTCACAGTCACGAACATAATATTCATAACTCCCACCCCGCCAACAATAAGAGAAATAACAGCAAGAACTATAAGCAAAATCTGAAGCGCACCGGTAATAGTACCCATAATCGCCATCGCCTCCTCCATCGTCGAAACGCGAAAATCCCTCCTGTCAGGTTTGGAAATATTATGCCTCTGATCAAGCATGGAAATAATATCGTCCTTAACAGCAATAGCGACAGAATCACTCTCAACCTGAATAACAAAATACGGGATATGATCAATCCCAAGCACCAACTTCTGCATCGTGTTTAGAGGAACATAAATTTGCTTATCCATGTCTTGGAAAAACACAACTCCAAGCTTTTCCATAACACCAATAATTTTAAAATTAATTCCGCTTATCCTAACCGATTGCCCTATCGGATCCACATCCGGAAAAAGCTCTTCCGCAACAGTATTTCCAATCACGGCAACTCTCGACATTCCTTGATCTTCCGAATCGGTAAAATAACGCCCTTCGGCAACCTCGCTTTGATCTATATCGATAAAAGCCGCACTAGTCCCCTGAATCATATATTTTTTATCATCATAAAGAGAAGTCACTCTTTCTTGTCCAATAACAACACCATACCCACCGGTAACACCGGGGATACTAAGAGCTTCTTTCATATCATCTTCCTTGAGAGTCGTAACTGTCACCCCTTCCATTTGAGCAGTTGCAGATCCGGGACTCGTATCGGAAAAACCGGGAACCTTGGTTTCCACAAAAATCGTATTTGCACCATAAGCTTCCATCTGCCCATTAACAACAGCTTCCGTACTATGACCAAGCGCAAAAACCATAATTACAGTTATAACTCCAATCACAATCCCAAGCGTAGTCAGAAGCGTTCGAATCTTATTGGCTTTAAGTGCGCTATAAGAAAGCGACAGATATGTAGAGAATTTTATTTTCATGATTTAAGTCATAAGTCGTAAGTCATATATCATAAGCCGAATTTTCCCCCTCTTCTTCTGCTGTCTGTGTCTTGTGTCTTACCCCTCACTCATGCCTCAACGCCTCTATCGGATTCAAATTAGCCGCCTTCTTCGCCGGATAATAGCCGAAAACCATACCAACCGCACAAGAAACGGAAAACGCAATGAAAACGGCACTCCAAGAAATAACCAAATCCCAATCATAACCCATCGATTGCACAACAAGAGCAACCAGCCCTGAAATCAAAACGCCTATCGCAATACCGGCAGTTCCACCTATCAAAGTCACAACAATCGCTTCAAACAAGAACTGTTCCAAAATCCTACCTTTCTTGGCACCAAGCGCCTTTCGAAGTCCGATTTCCCGAGTCCTTTCAGTCACGGAAACAAGCATTATATTCATAATCCCAACACCACCTATTACAAGTGAAATTGCGGCAATTGCAGCTAGAAAAAATTTCAACACACCCGTAATTGTCATAAGCATACCAACCAAATTAGCGATACTTTCAACCATAAAATCATCATCCTTCGGATCGCGGATATCATGCAAAACTCTAATCGTGGCCTCTATATCGGCCTTCGCCCTATCAATATTTTCACTCGAATCAACTTTGACGCGCATTAAATTTATATAATCAAGTCCGAAAATTATTTTCTGAGCAACTGAAACAGGGATAAAAACCTGATTATCTCTATCTTGAAAAGCAACAGCTCCCCTTGCATCAAGAACACCTATAACAGTAAAAGGTTCCCTATTCACCTTAATCGTCTGCCCTATCGGATCAACTCCGTTAAAAAGGTCACTCGCAACGGTTGCACCAAGAACAACAACTTTCCCAAACGAATCTTGTTCTTGTTCGGTAAAAAATCGTCCATCGGAAATGATTGCATTTTCAACATCCGTATAGGTATAACTCACACCATTTGCAAAACTATCAAGAGCTTCAGATCCAAAAGTCACAGTCGCCGCACCCTTAACATAAGCACAAGCCGCAACAACATTAGGAACATTAACAGGATCGTTTATCGCATCGGCATCCTCAAGCTTAAGAGTTGTAACTGTAATACCCATCATGGCAACCGGAGGACCATCTTCGAACCTGCCACCAGGCAAAACACTTATAAGATTACTTCCAAGACTTGTAACCTGATTTGTAATAAGGCTCTGCGCTCCCGAACCAATCGAAACAACCATAACAACAGAAGCAATCCCAATCGTAATACCAAGACTCGTAAGAAACGCACGCCCTTTATGGATTAAGAGTCCTCTTATCGCAACCTTCAATGATTGAAGAAAATCGTACATAAACCTATGGCTAGTAACTTACAACTTGTAACTTGTAGCTTTAAGAGGATTTTCCCTCTCTTCTTTTTTCTCCCCTCTTCACTAGTTAACTATCTTCTCTAGTTTACTAGATCCTGAGTCCCTTATAATCTTCCCATCCGTAATCTCTACAACTCTTTTAGCCTGAACCGCAATATTATTCTCATGGGTAATCAGAATAACCGTATGTCCTTCATCATTTAATTTTTTAAAAATATTCATAATCTCAACACCGGACTTACTATCAAGATTCCCGGTAGGCTCATCGGCCAAAATAATGCTCGGATTATTGATAAGAGCCCTCGCAATCGCAACTCTCTGTTGCTGACCTCCGGATAACTGATTCGGAACATGTTGCAACCTGTGCTCAAGTCCTACAGCTTTAAGCGCTTCGATTGACCTCTCAAGTTGCTCTTTGTCAGGAACCCCTGCATAAATAAGAGGAACCCTTACATTATCAACAGCGCTTGTCCTGGGAAGCAAATTAAAAGACTGGAAAACAAATCCTATTTCCTTGTTCCTAATCCCGGCCAATTCGTCCTCGGAATAAGTCGTAACATTTTGACCCTTGAAAAAATATTCCCCCCTGCTAACGGTATCCAAAAAACCAATTACATTCATTAAAGTCGACTTACCCGATCCGCTATGCCCGATTATCGCGAGGAACTCCCCTTCTCGTATCTGTAAACAGGCTCCGCTAAGAGCATGAGTCTGCGCTCCATCGACACCATAAATTTTATGAACATCTTTGAGCTCGATTAAGATTTTTTTATCATGATGAGTCATTTGTTTTTTTTATTTACAAAAAAGATTCTAACGGAACTCCCGCAAAATGCAATTTTGGTAACGAACAGCGCTCGGAAAGCGAAGCGATTCCAAGCGCAAGCGAAACTCCTTTTCCTAATTTTCGAGCGAACAGGCCGGAACGGCCCTCTATCATAAACCCGTTTGCGAATGCAAACACAGCTTCGATAAGTCGCGATGCGGCTGTATCAGGAGAAGATACAGCAAAGAGCGACGAGTCGTTTGGAGCCGACAGGGCGGTAGCGAAGCGAACACCCCTTTCCAATAAGCAGTTTTGCGAATGCAAAACACAAAATTTAAAATTGCAGTCAAAAAGGCATTTTGCGGGAGTTCCCAACAAAGAATCCTGAAAAACTCTATTATCACGCATTTATTATCGAGCTGTGTGAATCCCCATTTTCTTTAAACGACCGCTAATTCTCCCTATCTCACTCAAATCGTTACCAAAAATGTTGAACAAAGCGCGTCCACCAATCAACTTACTAAGCAATCCAACCTCTGCACCAGCATCAACCATCAAACTAACACCTCTTTCCTTGTAACCAGCCAATACCCTTATAGCCATTGCAACGAAAAGATTATCAGGATTATTGCTTTCAGCCATTGCTATAATAAGATCCCTATTCAAGAAAACATCATGCCCAAAAAGCTTGCGATATCCGTTAACACCAATAGCAATAAGTACTCCCAACTCAACTTGGGCCTTTCTAACGGGATCTTTTCCGTTATACAAAGCCGCAATTCTTTCGAAATCCGTATCAATAAAATCGACAGGGGACAAATCAAAATGTTCATCGGGAGTACCAGCAATTTTATCAATAACAAGACTCGGTTGATAACCATCAACAAGTCCACTCCACATGTCAGAATTAGACAAAGCTACATTAGATTGAACATCAACAACATACTCATCTCCTGGAACGCCATAATCCAAATCAGAACCACTCATATAAAGAAATTTAAATAATAAAAGGACAGGAATTTTAACACGAAAAATATTTAACGCAAATAAATTCACCACCTATCCCCTATACATCACACTGCATCCCTCCGTCTCCCAAACCGCCACTTCCAATAACTTCACCTCACCAAAACGACCTTTCAGTTTCCCCCAAATCCACACGGCAATATTCTCAGCCGACGGCACCTTCAAAACCTTATTCAAATCACCATGATCAAGCTCATCCAAGACACGCGCAGAAACAACCCTCTTAATCTCCGCAAAATCACAAATCATACCCTCATCCCCAACCTCGCCTTCAAGCGTCACACGTAATTTATAGGTATGCCCGTGAAGCCGTTCACACTTACCGTTATACGAAGGAAGATAATGCGCCGCATCGAATTTGAAATCGCGTGAAATTAACATGTTAAAATTTTTTGATAATAATAATCACTCAAAACTTGCCCAAACTTATATCCAACCTCTTTCAAAGGACCAACCTTTTCATATCCCAGTTTTTCAAAAAGCTGAACGCTCGGATCATTAGTAACGGTAACATGCGCCAACAAAACATGGAAATCTCTCTCGCAAGCCTTCTCCTCCAAAAAACCCACCGCAATCTTACCAATTCCCCGCCCTGTATATCCAACCTTCAAATAAATCGTAATTTCACCCGTACGAGAATACCCCTTTTTTTTGTTAAATTGTCCCAAAATGCAATATCCAACCACCTCCTCACCTTCCAATATAACAAAAGCACCAAATCGCTCATCCGCGAAATAAACCATCTGTCGAATCTCATCTGAAGAAATCTTATCAACAGCATAAGTGGCAATTGAATTCTCAACATAATAATTATAAATATCTAGCACATCCTGCAGGTATTTATCTTCCATCGGAACAAGCATGGCAATATTGTTTATAAAACATTATAAAAATACACACATTCCAACCTGTTTGACAAACCAAAATGCAAACCTGTAAACTCGACTCCCTTTAGAAGTTCCGCAAAATGCAATTTTGGTGCAGAACTTCCTTAATAGATGAAAATGACAGCAAGTTTAGAAGAAATTCGGCAAAGAGAAGACCCGGCAGTACAAAAAGAGCCTGGGACTGCACTTGATATTCAAAAAAGCTTATCTGAACCGATATTGGACTTCCAAAGGCT
>JBAYGX010000072.1:0-7704 GCA_041666465.1 Candidatus Altimarinota bacterium | reverse complement strand
CCTCCCGTTAATCGTAGATCCGAGTCACGCCACAGGTATTGCAAGCTTGGTATGTCCTGCCGCATTGGCAGCCGTCGCGGCCGGAGCTGACGGACTTATGATTGAAGTACATCCTAATCCTGCAGAAGCATTAACAGATGGGGATCAATCGATTACGCCTGAAGCTTTCGACAATATGATGGCGAAACTTAATCTCGTAGCTGTTGCAGTTGGCAAGGAACTACCAAAGCAAAAAAAATGACACGCCCGAAGGGCGCATACTATAAGCCCGATTGCCAGCCACGATAGTGGCAAATCATATAAGCGATTCGCCGACAGGCGATCTCCATAACGCAATCTCAATATAAACAAGAAATGGACATCAGAAAGATCACAGAAAGACTCCCATACAACCGTTATTGCATAATAACGGATAAGAATGTTTACAAGTTTTACGGTAAATTTTTCAACGAATTCAAAACAATCATCCAAGAACCAGGTGAAAAGCTAAAAACACTTAGCAATATCGAAAAAACTGCAGAAAAACTGACAAAACTTGGACTGGACAGAAGAAGTTGCCTAATTGCAATTGGAGGTGGCGTTATAGGAGATTTTACGGGATTCCTCGCATCAATTTACATGCGAGGGATCCCTTATATTCAAGTCCCAACCACACTTCTCGCGATGGTTGATTCGAGCATAGGTGGCAAAACTGGAGTTAACTTAAAAACAGGTAAAAATTTAATAGGAACTTTTTACCAACCAGTCCTTACATTAACCAATCCGGAAACATTAAAAACACTTCCCGTAAAAGAACTGAAAAACGGCATAGCCGAATCGATAAAACACGCCTGTATAAAAAGCGAATCGCTGTTTGAGTTTCTTGAAAAAAATCATAAAAAAATCCTGGCAAAAGACCCAGCCACCTTGAACAAATTAATTGTTCAGTCAGCGGCGATCAAGAAGAAAATAACAGAAGAAGATGAGTATGAAAAAAATATCAGAATGTTGCTAAATTACGGACACACCATCGGACATGCAATAGAACAAGCCTCCAATTACAAAATCAGCCACGGAGAAGCCGTTTCAATCGGAATACATCAAGTAAATTTACTTTCAAAATCACCAGCCACAAAAAGGATAGAGAAACTTTTGAAACTCTATGGATTACCAACAGAAACAAATTCAAACAAAAGAGAAATCGAAAAATTAATGAAGACTGACAAGAAAAAAATAGGGGAAAAATTAAGATTCATAATCGTCAAAAAAATCGGATCAGCAGAAGTAAAAGAACTATGATCAAAAAAATAAAAGTCCCAGCCTCAAAAAGTTACATGGCGCGAGCGCTAATTCTCGCAAGTCTTCGAAAAGGAAAAACGATAATCAAAAATCCTCTATTTTGTGAAGACTCAAACAACCTCATAAATGCACTGAAAAATCTCGGCATTAAGTTTGAACAAAAAAATAATTCACAAATAACCGTTCACGGCTTGGGCAACCAACTAAAGGCACCACAAAAAACACTAAATATCGGAAATTCCGGCACGGCGATAAGATTTTTAATTCCAATACTCGCAACCCAAAATTTCACCTCGACAATCACGGGGAATAAACAAATGCAATCACGCCCAATGCACGACATCATCAAGGCACTTCCGGGAATCGAATCGAGAAATGGATGTCCCCCACTCACAATTCACGGCAATCCAAATTTCAAACCAAAAACAATACAAATTAACGGATCAATCAGCAGCCAATTCATATCCGGACTTCTCATGGCAAAAAAACTCTTCGGGAATCCAAAAATAAAAATCACCGGAGAAATAGTCTCAAAACCGTATATCGACATGACAAAAGATATAATCAAAAATTTTCACACACCATATACAATCGAAACCGACGCATCAAGCGCAAGCTACTTTTTCGCACTCGGATCTGTAAAAGTCCTGAACATAAACCAAAAAAGCCTCCAAGCCGACATCAAAATGCTTAAATACTTAAAGAAAATGAGATACAAAATAATAGAAGATCGCGAAGGCATCCAGACCGTAAAACCCAAAAGACTAAAACCGCTCGGGAAAGTAAACTTAATAGCACTCCCCGACTCGGCAATGACACTCGCAACTCTCGCCTGCTTCGCGGAAGGCAAAAGCATATTAACAGGACTTCACAACCTAAAATTCAAAGAAACAAATCGCTTACACGCCCTCAAAACAGAACTTTCAAAAATAGGCGCAACAGTCCGCGAACTACCAAACGGTCTCGAAATAATAGGCGCAAAGCGCCTCAAACCGACAACCATAGAAACCTATAACGACCACCGCATGGCAATGTGCGCCGCAATCTTGAAATCGAGAATCCCAGGGATAAAAATCAAGAATCCTTCATGCGTAAAGAAAACTTATCCGAATTTCTGGAACGACTATTCATTAGCTACCTCATGACAAAACTTTTCAACATACTACAAAGCGCCTACAGATTTACACACAATTCAATTGTGTTCTTTTTGGCAATATATCTCGCTCAAATCGGACTATCGGGGACACAAATAGGAATGATATTCGCCGCTCGCACAATAACAAGCCTACTATTCACTCTACCGAGCGGACTTGGAAACGACAGATTCCAATCAAAAACCATTTTACAAGTAGGGTTAATTTTAACAATAATCAATTACCTGGTACTGGCAAAAACACAATCATTTCCACTTCTATTAATTGCATTCTTCATAGGAGGAATCGGAATGAATATGTCAGGAATTTCCTTAGACAGCATTTTCTACAAAACAACTGGCGAAAAAAATAAGCTAAAAAGCGTAAAAGAATATGTCAGCACATTCCTGTTGTTTTGCGGGCTGGGCGTACTTTTTAGCGGAAACATTCTCGCCTATATCGATTTCCCAAAATACTTATTAATCTGTTGCGGCATACTGACACTAATAACTTTCGGATCGATTTTCCTACAAAAAACAGGAAAATTCACTCTGGAAATAGATGATTACAAAAAAGATATTTCACAACCTCTCGTACTTATATTCATGGGTATAATTTTTCTATTCGCAATTCACATGGGAGCGGAATTGACTTCTTACAGCCCTTTTCTAAAAGAAACATTACACCTATCATTAAGACAAATAGGATTCTACATAGGAACAGCAACTTCACTTATGTTCATCTGGACCAAGCTGGCAGCAAAAGCTATTGAGAAAGGAATAAATATAAAAAAAATCGTCGCAACATCATTAATACTATCAACTGTTGGCTTCTTAATAATGCTCACACCAATAATCTGGGTATCATTTACAGGAAGAATTATTCACGAAGCCGGCGATGCGGGAATGTTCGTTTTTATTTATGCCGGAGTATCAAAATTCTTTGAGCAAAAAACTATCGGAGGCTTATCAAGTTTAATCCAGTTGATACAAGCAACCGCAATTTTCGCAGGATCGCTGGCATTCGGTCCATTGGGCTCAAAATTTGGACATCAAGTCCCGATTGTAATAAGCTCAATTACGACATTGCTTGCATTGTTTCTATTGGAAGCATATGAAAAACAATACAAAAAAAGAAAAGAAAGTAGCACCTAACATCATTCTTACCGGCATGCGCGGTTGCGGCAAGAGTACTTTAGGCGAAATTATAGCCGCAAATTTGGGACGCGAATTTATCGATTTGGACAGATACATCGAACGATCCGTGAACAAAAAAATTGATCAGATAGTGGAGTCACATGGATGGACCCATTTCAGAAACCTGGAAGAACAAGCCGTATCCGATATCGCACAAAAAAACAACCTGGTAATCTCAACAGGCGGAGGAACTTTAACAAATCCCAAGTCAGCAAAACTGCTTAAGAAAAACGGATTCATAATCTTACTAACAGCGGATATAGAAACACTCAAAAAACGCATCGAATTCAGCAAAACCCGTCCTCCCCTCACCTGCCATAAATCGCTTAAAAAAGAACTGGAACAAATCTGGAAAGAACGCAAATCAACTTATTTGAAATACGCCGATTTCGTTTACGACAATTCAAGTGATAAAGATCCGGAAGAAAAGGCGGAAGAGATTATTGAGGTGATACCTGCGTTTTAGACTTCTTCTTGGAAGAAGATTTCGCTTTTGCTGGAAAAACATCAGTTTTTTTTGGAGAACTACTTTCCCCTATTTCAGCAACAGGCAAATTCAACGGAGCAGACACAGAACCGCTTTCACGAACAGGATCAACTTCCTCTATATACTCAACATAATAATCGGAACGATCTGAATCATAAAAAGCCTCCCCCGGATTCGCCAACAAAACAGATTCACCAAACGGCCTTCCGAATTCGGCTACAATCCACTTCCGACCATCCGGATTCTGTAATATTTTAGCAGTTTTTTCATCATAAAAACCTTTTACCTCTTCAGGATCGAGACCTACCAAAACATGACCAACGCGTACATCTGAAGGATCTACTTTTTTAGGATCTTGTTCTGCAAACATCAACGCAACTTTCAACCCCAACCTCGAATATAAAGAGGCCGCAACATTCGCCAGTATATCGCAATCTCTACCACCATATGCACGCATAAAAGTTATCAACGGAGGAGTCCTTGAACTGACACCTCCCCTTTCACTGTGATAATCAATTAAATCTGCCAAAACCTTACGACCGATCTCAGCTTTTTCACCTAAAGTAGGAATCTTATCCCCCACAGCAGGACTTACAACAAAATGATCAATCGCTGCAATTAAATCATCATCCGGATCAACCAAATGAGACAAGGTACTTCCTGGATTAAAATGACCAGCCCTATCAAAAACCTGGAACTGCCCAGTATCTCTATTTTTAAAATACTCTCTGATAACCATGGCAAGCTGATCTCCAGTTATACCAAGATCAAAAACAGACTTATACTGACCTCCAGATAATTTCACACCACCTTCCATAAGAGAAGCCGGTTTAAGCAACTCTTCCGGAATCAAAAGAGGCTGACCAACTCCGGTATAAAACTGAAGCTCGCCATCCTTAACCAAGGGACACCCTTTTTTAGAATAAGAAACTCTAGGCATCAAGCTTGTTCCAGCCACTTCGGTTGACTTGGCTTCGTATACAACAACAAAATCATCCTGCCCCTTACCACTATATTTAATTTTTACTAACTTACCACTACTACCATCTCGTTCAAAAGAAAGACCCGATTTATCCAATTCGACATTACTCCAATCGACACGTCGAAAAGTTTTACCAACCCACCAACATATAAACTCCTTCAGCTCATCCTCTTTTTCCGGCGAAGTATCGGCAACCATATCAAGAGCTTCAGCAGAAGAAACTTGCCCAACCATATCATCTCCCGGCTTCATACCCGGAAGTAATTCACCGGAAGTTTTCCCAGGCAACAAGAATTGAACCATCCTCGTATTTTTTAAACCATATCGACCAGATACAACATCGACAGCAACAATCCTTCCATTATAAAAAAACTTTGACACTTCATGAGGAGACAACAAAGTATCCTTCACTGTAGCTTTGGGCCCATATGTAGGAACTGAAGCCATAAAAATAGCCATAGAATCCGACATATCATCTGGTATCCCCATGGTATCCAAATCTCTATCGGCAGAAACAAACGAAGATGGATTTTGTCTTTCATTCCACCACTCACAAGCCGGCTTCATACCAAAGAAAACACCGACATAAGCCAAAACACAAACTACACCAATCTTAACTCTACGCGACACAGGAAGAAGAACCATGTTTTGAAGACTATCGATACGCTGACGTGCAATTTCCAATGCACTTGAAGAATCATTAGCCGACCGTTCCGCTTTACTCGCTCGACTTGTAGAACCATCCAAACTACTCGATAGGGAATCGACTGACTTTCGCGTTTTATCCAACTCACGCTTCAATCTACCCCTTGTATCATAACCAAGCCCATGCAAAATCTCATCCAAAACACCCTTTAAATACTCATTGGAATCGTTCATATCAACATCTCGTCTACCACCCGCAAGCAATCCGGGATTTTCATATAAATCAACTAAAACTCTAATAAAATCATCCTGCGACAAACCAAACTTATTAAAATCAATAGTTTTATCAATAAAACCAGAAGCTGAACATGGCAACGGAAGCAAAACTCTTTTCCAAACATCAGCAGTAATATCACCATCTTGAGGAATTTCAGGACCTCCATCACCAAAAACAATTCTATGAACAGCTTCATTAATACAAATGTCAACAAAACCATATCCGGTAAACGGAGAAATTGGCTGAAAATCAAGCTGATACCCAAAACCTCTAATAGAAGTGGTGGCAAATTTCCTATTACAAGATTGTCTAAATCTACTATTTTCAACTTCAGTCATTACACGATCATTATCATACCCATCCAATCCACCATAAGTAGGCACACTCATTTGCTGATCTCTTTTTATACAAGCTACTTCCAAGGCCGTTACAAGCTCAATACAAGCTCTTTCCAGATCAGATCGCTCATCCAATATTTCACGAGTATCATTCATGTTTACGCCTTAAAAAGAAATTACAGTATATCCGGCTTCTGTAAGCAACTTAACAAGTCCATTTTCATGATTAGCCCCAAAAAGTATAGCCATAACATTTAATCCTCTATCATTTATAGTCTTTTCTATCCGAGAAACAGCCGCAGTTTCACGATCTGACTGGACAACTCTTTTATAAGGGGCTGATCTCGTTCCAGAACGAATGCTCATCTGAACTAAACTACTACGCCAACCGCAATACGATTTACTATCCGGCTTAATCCTCAAAGAACCATCCATCTCGGCAACAGAAAACGCTTGATCAATAGTAACATCATCATATAGGTCTAGTTGAGCCTGGACCTGCCCTCGCAATTTCTCCAAAATATCCGGAAACCTTGCCACAACATCATCACATTGCCTATCCGTACAATTCTCAATACGGTCATCTTTAGCGATACACCCCTGTAAAATAGAATCATACATAAGCCTCTGCCCTTCAATTATAGCCGCCAAAAACAACAGACCTCTCTTTTGAGCCTCCGTATCCTCCAACGGCACAACCGTCAAAGTGGGATCAGCCTGTAACTCCTTAACTAACTCAACTTCACCATTCAACAATCTGCCCTCATCCGATAAACCTTCAACACCTATAACCTTTATTCCCAATTCATTTGTTACAATCTGTAATTTAGATCTATCACTTTCAACCTCCCCATGTTGGGAATCTCTAACCAGAATTACCGTCTTTCCATTTGGGACCTCAGGATTTGCAATTTCACACATACCACCACTACAAATAGTAGATTTCTGCTTTAAATCTTGCCAAACAGCATCTGGAGATTTAGCTTGAACATCAGGCATTTTCTCTCCAAAAGCAGGAGTACTTAATGCCAGAAGACAACTTGTAGCTAACACTCTTAACCCCATAAAAAAGACAATAAAAGAGCAGCTATAATTACATAAAAATGCCAGGCCGTCAAGCTCAAAGCCCTGAAAAAGCACTTCTTCTACTCCCGGTCATAAGTCATAGGTCGTAAGACTTAAGTCCTATGTCTTATGACTCTTCTCCCCTCTTTTTCTAAACCAGCTCACTATCTTCTCTAGTTTACTAGATTCCATCTTCTTCCCCTCCCTCTTCTCTTCACTAACCCACTATCTTCGCTAGTTCCTAGGTCCTCTCTCTCTTTCTTCTTCCCCTCTTCACTAGCTCACCCTCTTCTCTAGCCTACT
>JBAYGX010000071.1:0-7768 GCA_041666465.1 Candidatus Altimarinota bacterium | reverse complement strand
TTTATCCAAAGTCGTTTTTATTTTTTCAATATCTTTTTCAGCGATTTCCCCATCTTTCATTAATACATTTATTTCCTTTATCATGTTATAAAGCACTCCAATCCCGCCTGCTGTGTCGAAGTCATCATCCATTCTTTTTTCAAAATCTTTTATTGTTTCTTCCAGTATTTTTTCGAGTGACGGATCTGATTTTTCAGCCTTGGATTTATAGTTTTTAAGATTTATTAGGAAATCTTTTATTCTATTTAATGCATTTTCGGATTGGTCTAATAGGTCGTGCGAGAAGTTTATTGGGCTTCTGTAATGAGTGCTTATAAGTAGGAATCGAACCGTATTAGGGTCATATTTTTTGAAGATATCTTTTAATGTGAAAAAATTCCCAAGGCTTTTGGACATTTTTTCATTATTTATGTTTATAAATCCGTTGTGGAGCCAGTATTTAACATAAGGTTTGCCAGTTGCGCATTCCGATTGGGCGATTTCGTCTTCATGGTGGGGGAATATCAAGTCCATTCCACCGCCGTGTATATCGAACGATTCTCCCAACAAATTCATGCTCATTGCGCTACATTCGATATGCCAGCCCGGTCTGCCGTCGCCCCATGGACTTGGCCAGCTCGGTTCATTCGGTTTTGCTTTTTTCCAGAGAACGAAATCGTGCGGATGTCTCTTTTTATCGTCTTTTTCTATTCTCGCTCCTGCTTTTAATTCATCTTGGTTTTGTCCGCTTAATTTTCCGTAAGACGGGAATTTCTCCACTTCAAAATAAACTCCATCATCAAGTTCGTATGCGTACCCTTTTTCAATAAGTTTCTCGATAAGTTTTATCATTTGCGGAATATACTCGGTTGCTTTTGGTTGATGGTCCGGTTTGTCGATTTTCAGTTGGCCGTAATCCGCTCGATATTCCGGAATTATCTTCTCTGCGAGTTGTTGAATTGTTATTCCTTCTTTGTTTGCGCGGGTAATCATTTTGTCATCTACATCCGTATAATTGGAAACGAATGTGACTTCGTAACCTTTGTATTTCAAATATTTTCTGATTATATCGAATACCATTGCCGATCTGCCGTGTCCGAGGTGTGCGAAGTCGTATACCGTTGGACCGCATACATACATTCCAACTTTTTTGCCGTTTAGTGGTTTGAATTCCTCTTTTTTCCCGGTTAGGGTGTTTTTTACTTTTAGAGTCATAGGTCGTAAGTCTTAAAGATGAGATAGAATATAAAGGATTCCGCTTCTAATCAGGTCTAATGCTATAACTGCGACCAATGGTGCGAAATCCAACATTCCTGTTTTCGGAGTGATTTTCCTTGCGATTTGGATCATCGGTTCCGTTGATTCGGTTAAGAACCTGTTTATTCCGCTTGATGGAGCCGGTCTAAACCAGCTTAAAACGACTCTTGCGATGAGCAGGAAGATTAGAATTTGCGTCAGATAAGTGACAAAAGTTGCTATGAAATACATCGGTTTTGTTTTAATGTTGCCGGCGTATTTTAGCACTGTAATTTAGTTTCTGGAAACTCTTAAGGATTTTTTTGCTTTAAAATAAATTTCCGCAAACACAATTGTCGTTAAAATTATCCACACAAGTCCTGGGCCGCTTTCCGCGGTTTCATCAGGTGTTCCAAGGTCTTCAATTGAAGGTTCTTCGGGTGCGCTCTCGTGTAACTCTGCTATCGGTGTTCCTGAAACGGCTGCGCTTTTTTCAAGGCTTTCATTCCCTTGTGAATCTATTGCCGTAACTGCGAAATAATAAGTTGTGCCATTCCCAAGATTTGGGATGTACCAAGTTGTGCTTGAATCCATCGTTGTTGCTGTCGAATAAAGTAAATCCGCTTCAGGACCGTAATAAATTTTATAATTATTTATAACTGTATCTTCCGAGCCGGAAGTTGCAGCTTCCCAAGTTAGGACAACTTTTGAATCTTCGTTTATTGCTTCCAATCCTTCAACTTTTGATGGATTTACCGTTATGGTTTCTTCCGGAATTTCTTCTGGTGTTGTGTCCGGTTCATCTGTTGATTCTTTTGCCATTACGCTTATTGTGAGTTGGTTCCCGTATTGGATTTCGTTGCCAAGTTCATCAACCAGAATGGTATCTATTTCGTATATGCCTGCGGCTTCCGGAGCAACCAGTATTCCGGTGTATGTCCCTTCTTGATCTATCGATTCGCTTAATTCATAAATTTTATCTTCCAATATCAATCCGACCTCTCTTAATCCGGGTTCTGAATAAAGAGTAATATCAAATGTGCTTCCCGCTTCTATTGCTCCTTCCGTGCTTGTTTCAACATAATCTATTACTGGAGCTTCTGTATCTATTGTTATATCGACGGTTTCCGATTGACCAAGATCGGTTTTTGCATATAAAGAATGTGTTCCCGCTTCCAGTTCCAATTCTATTTCAAAGCTGTTGTCTTGTTGTGCTTGTACTTGGGTCAATTCAGTATTGTTATCATAAATACCGACTGTTGATCCATATGCAGCCGTTCCTTCAACTTTTACTGTTGTTGAGCTGTATGTTCCTGATTGTGGGTTTGTTATTGTTATATCTTCACTTGAGCTTGATGGAGTGTTTGAGCCGGATTGGCTTGATTCTCCTTCCGTTACATTTACCTCGAATTCGCCTTGCAGATCTCTATTGCTTGTATTTGTAACTGTTAAAGTTTGAGTACCTGTTGTTGCGAATCTTAAACTTAAGCTGAATGTATGACTGCCTTGATCCTCAGCTTTAAAAGTATAGTCTTCTGGTAATGTTGAGTTGTCGTCAGATGATGAAAATCTTACTGCTCCTGTATAATCCGTAACTACATTTTCATTCGCATCATAAGCAGTTACCGTGAAATTAAGTAATTCGTTTAATATTACTTCTTCGGATAAATCTTCGATTTTGAAATGGTCGATTGTCCCGACGGTACCGCTGTCTTCCGATGCCATCAGTATTGATGTAAACAAATTGTCGCCTCCAATGTCGCTTAATGAGGTTGATGGGCTTATATATGCGACTTTTGCTCTGGCTTCGAGAGTTGTTCCGCTTGTTTGATCGTAAGCCGTATATGTTGATATTCCGGACTCTTTTGAATATGCATAAAATACCACTTTGCCTTGTGATGATGTTTCAGTTGATTCGTATGGAGTAATGTAATCTTCATTGCGACTGGAAATGATATTTATCGTGTGATTTTTTATAGGATTTCCATATCTATCTTCCAGGTATACCGTCAGTTGTATCGGATCGCTTCCCGATGCTTCCGCTGTTGTGTTGTCGGTTTCGAGAGTGGATTTGTTTGTTGAAACAATATCTTCATAAACTTTAAAGGAATCTGTTTGTCCATAAGTTTCATCAAGAGAGCTATATTTCGCTTTAATTTCGTAATTTCCTGCCGTTTTCAGATGGTATCCGTTTATTTCAGCTTCAGTCTCTCCGTTCTCGTCTGTTTTGGTTTCTATTGTGATTTCACTTCCGTTTGGTTTTGTAATCATGATTTCTATATCTTCGTATGGCAAGGCATCTTCTATTTGCGCCATGGTTGTGTATCCGGCGATTGAGTCGAAAGCTTCAACTTCGAGTGTGCTTTGATTTGAAGCTGTTACCTGGGGTATGTTGATGATAGATAATAGCGATAGAATTATAAGGAGTTTTGCTGTCGCAAAACGGCTTATACCAGAGGTCCCTTCGCTTCGCTTCGGGACTATTGTTGAGAGTTTTGTTACTGTTTTATTCATTTTTGTTGGTTTTAAATCTGATAATTATACCATTTTTCTCTTATTTCTTCAACAGGGGTGTGCTTGGCTTATGTCGCGTTTGTGTTCCGGCTAGATTGAGGTTTGCGGTTGACTTTGGTAGTATCCGTTGAGGTTTAAACTAAAAATTTAAAAAATTATGCGAAAATTCTTCAGTGTCTTGATTCTTGCACTAATAACGTTTTTTATGTTTGGACTTCCTTTCGTGTATGCGGAAGATGTTGTTATTGATGAGGTTGTGGACGAAACTGTTAGTGTCGAAGAATCTCAAGGACCTATTGGTGCTCTAATAGTTTCCGATTCGGTTGTTATGAAAGATCGAAATATTATTTTTGATGCGTCTGAATCTTATAGTTCAAATGTTGATGGTGAGTTGAGTTATGAGTGGCATTTTGGTGATGGTGATCGTGAATATGGAGTTGAAGTTGTACATTCTTATTCTGAACCGGGGGAGTATCAAGTGACTTTGGTTGTTATGAATGATAATGGTGATCAAGATATTGCGACATCTTCGGTTTTTGTTTATGAAAGAACATTCTTGTTGATAACAGATAATTCTGACGAAAGTGATCGACTTGATACCCTTGCCGAATATGCAAAAGAGCAAGGTGTTTATGTGAATATTATTGGAGATTTCGAAGTGGTTTCCGAGTTTTTGTCTGAAGAGGTTTTATTGCAAAAATTACAAGAGTCTTTTGATACGATTAAAGATTATGACATAGTTGCCGTTTGGACTACCGGTAGTACCGGATTGACGCTTCTTTCGCGTTTGTCACAAAGTATTTCAGAGTCTGAACAAGGTGGGCTTTTTTCTGGAGATAATATCGTTGTTATTTCCGATCAAGGACTTGGTACTCTTCAAAATATTGCGCAAGGTACTTTTGATACGGTTTGGCCCAATCAAATTATTCTTACGAGGTCGGAAGCTTTATGGCCGCTTGTTGATGCCAAAACCATAAGTGATTTCATTGCCGACTTGGATTTGAGAGGTGTTGCTTATAAGGTTGTTAACAGTTCTGTTGGGATAGGGATTACCAATTTCATGTCTTATTTCGTGAACTATATGCTTGAAAAAGGTGTCCCAAGCAGTTCGCTTAAACTTATTTTGATGTTGCCGATTATTGTTACGATAGTGGCTTTTTTTAAGCAGGTTATAGGTTTGGAAACGCTTGGAGTTTATATTCCGTCGATTATAACTCTGTCGTTTATTGCACTTGGGATCCAATTCGGTCTTTTCATTTTGCTTGTTATTTTGCTTTTTGGAACTTTATCCAGGCTTTTGCTTAAGAGATACAGGCTGCTTTATATTCCGCGAATGTCGATTGTTCTTACAATCGTTAGTGTTACGATTTTGGCAATTTTGCTGGCCGGTGCTTACTTGGATATTTCGCAACTGGTTTCGATCTCGATTTTCCCGATGCTTATTATGAGTACTTTGGTTGAAAATTTTGTTGCAATACAGACCGGTAAAGGTTTTAAGAGCGCGCTTGTTATAATGTTTGAAGTTATTTTTGTTTCGAGTGTTTGTTATTATGTTACAGAATGGAGTTTGCTTAAAACTTTGATGCTTGGACATCCGGAGTTGATTCTAGTTTTTTTGGCTATAAATATTTTCTTGGGAAGGTGGACGGGGCTTAGATTTACCGAGTATGCGAGGTTTAGGGAGATTTTTAAATATTCGGAGGAAGAATAAGAGAGGATCTAGGACCTAGTGAAGATAGTGAACTAGTGAAGAGAATAAGAGAGGACCTAGTAGACTAGAGAAGATAGTAAAGAGGCTAGGGAAGAAAAGAGGGGAAAGGACTTAGTAAGCTAGAAAAGAGAGTGAAGAGACTAGGGAAGAGAAGAAAGAGATAAAAGAAGAGAATAAAAATCCTTCTTAAAACTATAATCTACAACCTATAAGCTACAAGTTACATGGATCTGTCAAAAGGAATATTAGGGATGAATGCGCGAAATTTGCTTTATATAAGGCCTTTTAACAGTAAGAGAGCTGTTAGAATGGCCGATAGTAAGCTTAAGACTAAACATTTTTTGTCTGCTCGCGGTATTCCGGTTCCAAAATTATACGGAGTTATTAGGAATCGCGATGAGTTGCAGAAATTCGATTTTAATACTTTGCCTCAATCTTTTGTTATAAAACCGAATCTCGGTTATGGAGGAGAAGGTATTATCCCTGTTGTTGGTAGAGAAGGTTCTGATTTTATTACTGTTTCAGATGAAAAGATTCCTTTTACCGATATTAAAGATCATATAAGTGATATTATCGATGGTCGTTATTCGATTACCGGTTCCAGTGATGTCGCTTTTTTTGAGCAAATGCTTTTTTGTGATGATCGTATTTCCAAATTTTCTTATGGAGGATTGCCCGATGTGCGTGTTGTTGTTCATAATTTGATACCTGTGATGGCGATGCTTAGGTTGCCGACCGAACAGTCCAAGGGACGAGCAAATTTACATCAGGGGGCTATGGCTGTCGGTATAGATATTGCGAAAGGTGTTACAACTTATGTTGTTCATAATAATAAAATTATCGATGGGCCAAAGGGTTTAAAAGGGTTTGAGATTCCTTATTGGGATGAAATTTTGCTTGTTTCTTCCAAGGTACAGCTTCTTACAAATCTTGGTTATTTAGCGGCTGATATTGCGATTGATAAAAACAATGGGCCGGTTTTACTTGAGATAAATGCGAGAGCCGGGCTTGGTGTGCAAATTGCGAATTTGGCTCCACTCAGGAAGAGACTCGAGCGAATTAGAGGTGTTAAGGTTAAGACTCCGGAAAAAGGAGTGAGAATCGCTCAAGATATGTTTGGGAATAAAATCGAAAAAGATATTCAGCATATTTCGGGGAAGGCTGTGATTGGTGATAAAGAGATGATTGATGTGATTATGAAGGATGGTATTTTTAAAGCGTTGGCTTCTGTGAATCCGGTTGTTAAAAGGAGTGTTGTCGATGCCGGTTTTGCGAAATCGATAGGACTTATTAAAGAGGGGGAGATTGTTGATAAAGTTAAGTTAAAATTCAGTATGTCCGATGTTAGGGTTCAAACTGTCGCTTTGGTTGAAGATTTGCCGGGGCGTCAATATAAGCTTGTTATAGGGAAAAGAGATTTGTCAGATTTTCTTATAGATCCTTCTCGGAAATATCGTGATGTCAGTAAGAAAATCAGTGTGTTTGCTAAAGGGGAGTCTGTTCCGTCTGACGGTGGTTCGGGTATAAATTATTCGCTTATTGACAATGAGCTTGCCGACATAGATCGTCAGGCAAGGTTGGTTTATCATTTGAATCCTTTGAATCTTGAATCGGAAAAGGCAGCTTTTTTGCGTGATAAAAAATATAATCCTCAATTTATTTATCCGGATCTTAAATTTGATCCGTTCAGGTTAAGGGAAAGGTTGAAGTCTATTACTTGTGATGATTCGCCTTTGGGAGTTATTTTTGGTGTGAAAAGGGATGAGATTCTTAGGAAGTTGAGTTTGGTTGAGCATATAGGAACAGATGCTTTTTCTTATAAGTCAGTTGAACTTTTTGGACGGCCGGATGATTCGATTTTAACTTCCGCTCGTGAGTATTTGGAGGACAGGCCTTCCAAGTTTATTAACGATGAATTGAATATTAAATGTGAAGATGCGGTTAAAATGTTTGAAAATGTTTTGAAGAAATACGGGCTTGTTGATTGGAAAGTTAAGGTTCGCGAATTTATGGTTTCGGATTGTATGGCAGGTAAGGAAAATATTTTGTTTGTTAGAGCAGGCGCGATGTTTTCGGAATATAGGCTCAAAATGCTTGTTGTACATGAAATAGAAACGCATATATTAACTGCCGAAAACGGGAATCTTCAGCCTTATAGGATTTTTGGACGAGGGCTTGCCGGTTATTTGGAAACGCAGGAAGGGATTGCCATTAGAAATCAGGTTATGTTTTGTGAAAAGGATATGGAGAAAAATTATTGGCCGGCTTTATCGGTTTTAGTGATTTCGGAGGCTTTTAATCGGTCTTTTAGAGGAGTTGTTGAGTTTG
>JBAYGX010000070.1:0-7830 GCA_041666465.1 Candidatus Altimarinota bacterium | reverse complement strand
GAGATTCGGAAGAGCATATGAAAGAGGCGGAGAAAAACGATATAAAAATGATAGACATGGTTGTGATAAATTTATACCCTTTCCAAAAAACCATAAGTAAGGAAGGTGTAACCGAAGAAGAGGCGATTGAACAGATAGACATAGGCGGTCCGTCTATGCTCCGAAGCGCGGCAAAAAACTTCAAATTCGTAACCGCGATAACAGCAATAAAAGATTACCAAATGGTGATTGATTCGATAAAAACCAATGGTGGAATTAGTCTGGATATGCGCCGCACTCTTGCGATAAAAGTTTTTGAAAAAACATCTTTTTATGATCAGAAAATCGCAGAATATTTGAAGACGCGTGGTGGCGGAGTTGAACTTCTGAACTTGTATTACGAGAAAGTGCAAAACTTAAGATATGGAGAAAATCCACATCAGAAGGCGGTTTTTTTCCGAGATCCGCATAACAATTATCCGAATGTTACAAACGCGAAACAGATACAAGGTAAGGAGCTTTCTTTCAATAATATTGTTGATGGAGATGCGGCAATCGAGTTGGTAAAAGATTTCGATAGACCAACCGCAACGGTTATCAAGCACACGAATCCATGCGGTGTAGCTTCGGCAGATACAATCACGACGGCATTTATCAGAGCTCACAAAGTAGATACAATGTCGGCTTTCGGATGCGTAATCGGTTTGAACCGTCCATGCACAAAAGAAATTGCCGAATATATAGCAAAAGAAAAACTTTTTGTTGAAATAATAATCGCCCCTTCTTTCGATAAAGGTGCATTGGAAATACTTGGTAAACGACAAAATTTGCGTCTTCTCGAAACCGGAGAATTGAGAATAAATCCAGTCGAACGAGACATAAAAACCGTATCCGGTGGAATACTTGTTCAGACTGCGGATCAATATGTTGTAACAGATAAGGATTTGAAGGTTGTAACGAAAATCAAGCCAACCGATGAAGAGATGAGAGCGATGTTGTTCGCCCGAAATGTGGTTAAACATGTTAAGTCGAATTCGGTTGTATTCGCCCGATTGGAAAAAGATAAAACAACTGGCGAAGAGGTTGAGGTAACAACTGGTATCGGAGCAGGTCAGATGTCACGCGTTGATGCGGTTTATATAGCTACACATAAAGGTGGAGATCTCATAAAAGGTTCGGTCTTGGCATCGGACGCATTCTTCCCATTTTCGGATGGAGTTGAGGAGGCACAAAAGGCAGGAGTTACAGCGGTAATTCAGCCGGGCGGTTCAGTTCGCGATCCGGAAGTCTTCAAACGCGCCGACGAATTGGGGATTTCGATGGTGACGACGGGGATTAGGTCGTTTAAGCATTAGCCGGTAGTCACTTCATAGGGACGGACGGCCTATTATTATAAGTTGTTTCGCGACCAGCGAAACTCAATATCAGCGCAAGGGAAGGTCGTCTAACAGATTTGCCCCGGGACAAGATTCCCAACCGGTTGGATTTTTGGCAACTGATAGAAATGGTTGTGAAATAACACTCTGTATTATAAAGTCTGTCCTAGGACAGACTTAACTACGTCACTTCCCCAACTATGTCACTTCTTCAGTCTATCTTTTTAGGCATCCTCCAAGGCATCACCGAATTTCTCCCAATCTCTTCTTCGGGACATCTTATAATTCTCGAATCAATTTTTAAGCTTAATGTTGAAACGCTCAAGACTTACGATGTCGCGCTCCACATCGGTTCACTCGCCGCAATCCTGATCTATTTCCGCAAAACAATTTTGCACATCATAACAAAAGACCGCAAATACATCGTCTACTTAATAATAGGCACAATTCCCGCAGTTATAGCAGGATTTTTGTTGGAAGATTTTATAGATAAAATTTTTCGTGGCACATTAACAGTCGGCATCGCAATGATAGTAGTTGGCATTTATTTTCTGTTAGCTGAACGCCGTAAGCTGAAAGCTCCAAGCTCCAATCAAGCTATAAGCTCCAATCTTCAAGCTCTCTTCATAGGTCTAGCTCAGATGTTCGCATTAATCCCAGGTGTTTCCAGATCAGGCTCAACGATTGCAACCGGTATTTTGCTTGGACTTGATCGCAAACGCGCAGCAGAATTCTCTTTT
Source organism: Candidatus Altimarinota bacterium (assembly GCA_041666465.1). Taxonomy (GTDB): domain Bacteria; phylum Patescibacteriota; class Gracilibacteria; order UBA1369; family UBA12470; genus XYC2-FULL-41-22. The sequence goes on along the minus strand of JBAYGX010000070.1, from coordinate 5,735 downwards.
CTTTTGGGCTCGATTGCTATAACTGGAGCAGGACTTTTAACAGCTTTGGATGCCACTGATCCACTCGATCTAAGAACAACCGGGATGGGCTTCGCCGCATCTCTAATCTCAAGTTATTTCGCCATCCGTTTCTTGATGAAATTTTTCGAGAAAAACACGCTTCGTCCATTCGCGTACTACCGCTTCGCCGTAGGCATACTTGCCATAGCCTTGACTTTAGCGTAAAATTCTCGTGCCTTATATTTAACAAGCAAAAAAATGGACCCAATATTGATAGTTGTAATTGCAGTCGTCGCAATACCGCTTATATATGCCATGATGGCTTATAACGGACTTATAACAAAAAGAACCAGATGCGAAGAAGGTTGGTCCGATATCGATGTTCAACTCAAGAGAAGACATGATCTTATCCCTAACTTGGTTGAAACTGTAAAAGGTTATGCAAAACATGAGAAAGATGTTCTTGAAAATGTCACAAAAGCACGCGCCGAGGCTCTTAACAATCAAGGTACTCCGGCTGAACAATCCAGAACGGAGAATGCGCTTCATGAAGCTCTAAAATCTCTCTTCGCAGTTGCAGAAAACTATCCTGATTTGAAAGCAAACCAGAATTTCTTGGATCTTCAACAACAACTTGCAGATACAGAAGACAAAATCCAGGCATCACGAAGGTTTTACAACGGAACGATTCGCGATTTCAATACTGCAATTCAAGTTTTCCCAAGAAACATAATCGCTGGAATTTTCAAATTCACAAAAAAAGAATTCTTCGAAGTTGAAGACGAAACTGAGAGAGAAAATGTAAAAGTCTCCTTTGACGACAAGGCAAAGAAATAGTCTTCTCTTCACTATGTCACTTCCCCGACTTCTTCTACTTCTTTTACTTCTTCCATGGCCTTCGTCTACCACGAAATTACAACGAACAAAGTTAAATCCGTAATTTTATTCATCGGTTTCATGGTCTTTTTCATGATTTTCGGATTTGTAATGGGTGAAGCATCCGGTAGCGGAGGTGGATATGGAGGGCTAATATTAGCCGGAATAATTGCAATAATTTATGGGTTATTTGGATATTTTCTGGGCAGTAAAATCGCGCTTTCATCAGCAGGTGCAAAAAAAATCGATCGCCAAAATCTTCCACAAATTTACAATATGGTCGAGAACCTTTGTATTGCAGGAGGGATTCCGACACCCGAGATTTATATTATGGATGATCCGGCACTTAACGCTTTCGCAACGGGGAGAGATCCGCAACATTCGGCAATTGCACTTACCAGAGGAATTATAGAGAAACTAGACAAACAAGAGCTTGAAGCGGTAATCGCTCACGAACTTTCTCATGTCGGTAATTACGATATAAGATTTGGGATGTTGGTTATTGCGCTTGTTGGTGCAATTTCAATAATGGCGAATATATTTTTGAGATTTTCTTTGAATTTCAGAGGAAATAAAAAAAGCGGACAGATTCAGCTAGTAATGATTCTACTTGCAATAGCGCTTTCGATTTTCGGTCCGTTAATTGCGATGCTAATTCAGCTAGCCATATCGAGAAAACGAGAATATCTGGCTGACGCTTCGGGAGCTTTACTTATAAGAAATCCGGGAGCTCTGGCTGACGCGCTTGAGAAGATTTCAGGAAATTCTGTGCTTATGAAGATGCCTCAAAGCAATGCGCATTTGTGTATTTCCAATCCGCTTAAGAAAGGATTTTTCTCAGGGTTGTTTTCGACACATCCTCCGATTGAAGAGAGGATAAAGAGATTGAGAGAAATGGCATAAAAGAATTGAGCTTTGACGAATATAGTTTTTGTGCTAGAATAGTTCATCTTTAATGTTAATGATATGGATATAAATCATGCGGCTGTTGGGGGTGAAGATGGACAGGATGGACAGGATGGACAGGATGGACAGGATGGACAGGATGGACAGGATGGACAGTTGGACGAAGAGCCTATATCGGGATCTTATGAGGAAAAAGAAAGACGAGTTCGGGCCGAATTAAGAGCGATGTACCCGGGACAATGGCTATTTTATACGGTGAGTGAAGGTGATGAGCCTTATCAACTTATCGCACATGGTTCGCAAGAAGAGGTGCAGGATGCCCAGAAGCAATGGTCGTCGAACAGGAGCGCCGAGATAGATCCAGTTGGAGAGAGAATATTCCCTTCTATTGCTATGCCGATTGAGGAATAGTATAGGCATGTTCAATCTGTTATTTTCTCGCCCGGGCGAGTTTTACAAAACTCGCATGAGCTTTAATAAGTAGATCCTGGTTTATAGCTTTTTCTTGCTTAAACTCAAAAACATGATACGCTAACCAAAAACATTAGCGCACACACATGGCAAATATAAAAAAATACAAGATAGCAACCCTCGGAAGTCACACGGCACTCCAGATACTGAAAGGGGCGAAAGACGAAGGATTCAAAACGATTTGCATATGCAGAAAAGGGGAAGATGTACCTTATAAAAGTTACGGAGTTGCGGACGAAATAATAACCGTAAACGATTTCGCAAAAGATTTTTTTAAGATTGAAGAAGATCTTATGAAAAAGAATGCGATTGTAATTCCGCACGGTTCTTTTGTGAGCTACATAGGTGCGGAAAAAATGAATGATGTAAAAATGATGCATTATGGAGAAAAGGCGATACTCGAATGGGAATCCGATAGGGTAAAAGAACGAAAATGGCTTCTGGCAGCCGGACTTAAGATGCCAAGGATTTTCAAGACCCCCGAAGAAATAGACAAGCCGGTAATAGTCAAATTCCATGGAGCCGGAGGCGGATTCGGATATTTCATCGCAAATAATACGAAAGAGTTTCACGAAAGGATAAAAAGATATCCGAATAAAAACGGATATGTTTTGCAGGAATACATAGTCGGAGTACCGATTTACACGCATTATTTCTATTCATTGCTTAATGACGAGCTTGAAATAATGAGTTTTGATAAAAGATATGAATCCAATGCGGACTCGATAGGCAGAATAGCCGCAAAGGATCAGATAGATGTTGGGATAGAAACAAGTTATACGATTACCGGGAATATGCCTCTAGTGGTAAGAGAATCCCTTCTTCCTCAGCTGTTTGGGATGGGACGCAGGGTTGTCGAAGAGTCGCGCAAGCTAACAAAGAAAGGCTTATACGGTCCATTTTGCCTGGAATCGATTTTGGATCCCAACTTGAATTTCTACACCTTTGAAATATCAGCCAGAATAGTCGCAGGGACGAATCCTTACACAAACGGTTCGCCTTATACATGGTTGAAATATAACGAGCCGATGAGTACCGGGCGCAGGCTTGCGAGAGAGATCAAGATGGCGATTGAAGGGGGTAGACTCGAGGAAGTTTTGGGATAATAATCCTAAATCTCAAGCTCAGACGGCAATGCAATTAAGTCTCCTTCATGTAAAGTCGCCTTTCTTCCCATACGATTATAACCCCAGAAAATACGATCCTGCGTGGCATCCGGAGATTTAATACGGCTTAAAATACCTGCGGGAGTATCTCCTTTTTTTATCCTGTATAGGCTAACCACAGGAGGCTTCCAGGAAATATACCCCTGTGCCTGTACAAGTTTTTCATTAGGAACTCGTATTTTAACAGTTCCGGAACGGTATTGTGGATCATCAGGATCTCCATAGTAAGCTCCGGCACGAACAAATGCGGCGTTACCTTTTAGACGAAATGCCTTGTGATGGTTAATACCGGAAGGATCTAATTGTAAATATTCAGCAAATTTAACAAGATCAAGTCCGGCAGGAACGTCGATTTCGGTAGTTGTTTCTGCGATTTCTTTTTCATAATCGAGTGGGAATTCGGGTACTTGTAACATGTAATCATGTTCTTTGAATTTAATCTTCATTCTCCCTCCTGCTGGTTTCTGAATCCATCTCCACATAAATTCTTTGAACACAAATGCTTGCCATAAATAGGTCTGCCGTTCGATTTTGGCAGCATCCGTGTCGTTAACTCTGATAGGATGGCTCATGTCTACGCCAAAAGCTCCGATAGCGGAATCGGGGTCTATACTTGAATCCAAATTGACAACTGAAATAGCGCTATCGGTCACAAGATTTGTTTTTCGAACATATGCATCTACGAAGTTAAGAAAAACAAGTTTAGCCACACCTGCAATCCCCATGTTGTATGAATGGATTGCAAAACTTGCAGGGTCGGCAATGGCGATATCATCAGGTATGATAAGTCCTATAACAGCTTTATAACGGGCTGCATAAGAAGCTCCTTTAGTTTTTATGCCAAGTTGTTTTTCAATCGCATCCAAACGGGGTTCAAGCCATTTTTGTATCTGAACAGGAAATTTATCTAAAAGTTGCAAAATGGTTTTCGGGAAATCGTCTCTTAATTTTTCAAGATAAGCAACTCCATTTGGGATCCCATGTGCGGGATCATATCGGAGGTCATACCAAGGATTCATTTGGGCAGGTTGGATCTTATTTTTATCTTCCAGGTGACCTTTCTCTCTGACATCAGCTATCGCATCTTCACCCATTTGTCCAAGTCCGCAATATCCTGAATGGGAACGCTTAAGGGGGTCAAATCCTGCCTCAATACCGAAATAAGAAAGAACATCCATATTAAATCCCATTTCGTGTCCATATCTGCAAATCATCTCCATGTATTGCTGCATTCTGCAAAGAACTCCGCGGAAATCCACTTCAATAGCACGATGCCAATATTCATCTTTGGTTTCAGGTCTTTCTTTATGGGTGGTTGCATCAATTACCTTACCGGGGATACTGAATTTAAGTATTAAGTGTTGGAGCGCCAAATCGTGCATATCTTGGAATTTTTTCTCATCGAGAATTTCAACAGTTGTACCAAGGAACTCTATTCGCGGACGAAGAGGAGGAGCGAGCTCGACTGTTGTTGTTGATGGAAGTGGCACAAGGCGCATTGAAGAAGCAAGCGCAACTAATGCGGCAAAGCTTGTTATAAAATCTCTACGCGACATGCCTCTAGGTCCTTCATCTGTATTTCGAGATGTATTTACCATACCTTGCATTATCCCACGGTTTGGCTACGGCGTCAAGTCCCGTATGACTGACAGCTTATAGTTTTTACGGTATTCTTTAGCCACAAAGTAATTTTTTCTAATATGATAACTCAAAAAGATATCCAAGAAATCCTCTCCGGTTACGACATCAAAAACATAACCATCGGCGCCCTCGGAGGACATAGCGCTCTCGACGTATGTAGAGGTGCGAAGAAACACGGATTTAGAACGGTTGTCGTCTGCCAGAAAGGCCGAGAAAAAACTTATGCAAAATATTACAAAACAAGAGATGGCAAAGGATGTATTGATGAAGTGATTTTAGTCGATAAATTCTCCGATATCGTTAACGAGGATGTTCAGCAACAGCTTCGTGAATTAAATACGCTTTTCGTTCATAACAGATATTTCTGGGTGTATTTCAAGGATTATACTCAAATCGAAAATAAATTCAGAGTGCCGATTTTGGGAACTCGCGATATGGTTAGGCTTGAGGAGCGCGATCAGCCGAAAAATCAGTATTATTTGCTTGAGAAGGCCGGGATAAGAATGCCAAAGATAATCCGCAGTGGCGGTGAAAATTTATCAGATGATGATTTTAAAAAAAGATTAGACGAACATTTCGTAATCAATAAGGGCGGACCGCTTTTGATAAAAGGAAATGAAGGAAGAAGAACTTATGAACGCGCGTTTTTCGTAATCACGCATGAATCGCAATATT
>JBAYGX010000069.1:0-7833 GCA_041666465.1 Candidatus Altimarinota bacterium | reverse complement strand
GGGGGTGTAGGTGTCGGTGCTGCTGCAGGTGCTGGTGCAGGTGCTGGAGCAGGTGCTGGTGTAGGAGCAGGTGCAAGTGGAGGTGCAGGTGGAAGTGCAGGTGCAGGTGCAGGTGCAGGTGCAGGTGCAGGTGCAGGTGCTCCTGGTGTTAAAGGAGGAGTTGGAGCAACAGGCGGCGTTGCCGGAGGAACAACAGGTGTTCCTGGTACTAAAGGAGGAGTTGGAGCCACTGGAGGAGCGACTGGCGGCGTTATCGGAGGGACAACAGGGGCTATTGGTGCAGGTGTAGGTGTGGCAGCAACCGGTGGTGTTGCAACAGGCGTAACGGCAGGAGTCACTGGAGGCGTTAACATCTTTATTGCATATTCATAATCTTCTTGTTGATAATGATCCAAATCTTGATATAAGAATAAAATCTCATGTTGATCAAAAGCCTCTCGTCCCAAAAGAGTTTCAAGATCTCTCCTGAAAGGATGCCCTGCAGGAGCAGTTGCCGGTGGTGTACCTGGAACTATCGGAGGAGCCGGAGGATATGCTGTATCAAATCGAGTAGTCAACATTACTTCATCAAGCAAATATCTTCTCGGCACAACATCTTGAATTGTGGAGAAAACTTCTTGAGCATCAGCTCTGCTATATTTCGGTAATTGAACTCTAAACATATTGGCCACTCTACCTGCCATTGAAGAGATTCCTCTTCCAATCGTACCGGTACTTGTTGAAAAACGATCTGACAATTTCTGAGCCAATCCACCAAACATGCGTCTGACGCCACCTTCTTTTAATTTTGGCTTCAATAACCTTTCCAATACGGATTCAGCCTCTTTTAATTCAGGTTCATGTGATAAAGCAGGGCTTAATAACGGAGAGAATGCTCGTCTGCCACCTTCGTATCTGGTATCTCCCAACATTGCATTTACAGCCATCGCAACTCTTTCCTGAAGATGGAAAACTCCAGGGTCATAAATCTCCTGCCCATGATCACCTGAACGGTGGTGCAATTCTTCCTCAATTATTCCTAAATTTGGATTAGTCACGATTGATTGAGATAAATTTATCTGATAATTATACCTGAAATTCAAGCCGTTGTAAATACCGCCAAAACCGTTTTTTGTTGCGGCGTATACTTAAATCGGATAACCTGATGCAAGTTGCATAACATTTAATCTTCAAAATAATGGAAATCAAAGTCGAAAAACTGCCAAAATCAGAAGTAAAAATAACTGTTGAAATGACTGCGGAAGAGATGAAGAAATATGAAGCGAAAGCTGCGGAACAAATTAGCAAAGAAATTAAGATCGACGGTTTCAGACCTGGTAATGTCCCTCTTGAAATCATCAAGACTAAAATCGGAGAAGTGTCTTTCGAGGCGCATACAGCGGAATTGGCATTACCGGAAGTTTATACTCAAGCGGTTATTCAGAATAAAATCGATGTCGTTTCGCACCCGAAAATCAATATACTCAAGAGTTCCCCTCTTAAATTCGAAGCAACTGTTGCTGTTCTACCGGAGGTTAAGCTGAAAGACTATACGGGTATAAAAGTTAAAAAAAGTGAAATTAAGGTCGAAGATAAGGATATAAATGATGTTTTGGAGAGTCTACAAAGGCGAGATGCTACTTTCAAGGATGTGGAAAGAGAAGCGAAGAAAGGAGATAGGGTAGAGATCGACTTCACAGGTAGTGACAAAGATGGCAAAGAGATCCCCGGGACATTAAGCAAAAACCATCCTGTTCTGATAGGTGATAATGCGCTTATACCCGGATTTGAAGATGGTCTTATAGGTATGAAAAAAGGTGATAAAAAGGTTTTGAAACTTAAATTCCCAAAAAAATATCATTCAAAAGAGTTCGAAGGGAAAGAGGTTTCGTTCGATGTAACGATGAATAGAATTGAAGAGCGAACAATGCCGGCAATAGATGATAAATTAGCTGAAAAAATTTCCGCAGGTAGCACGAAAACTCTTGTTAAACTAAAGGAGGATATTAAGAAAAACATTGTTGAAGTGAGAGAAGAGGACGAAAAGCACAAGAGAGAAGATGAATTCTTGGGAAAAATAGCGGATATGACAGAAGTGGAACTACCCGAGGCAATGATAGAAGAGGAAATCAATTTCATGCTTGATAAAAGCAGGCGCAATATGGGCGCACAAGGTAAAGATTTTGATAAATTTGTTGAAGACCAGAAGGCAAAAGGGAAGGATGTTAGAAAGGATATGAGGGGTAATGCCGAAAAACAGGTCAAATTAAGACTTGCGTTAAAGGAAATTTATTCTAAGGAAAAAATCGAGGTTACGGAAGCGGACATACAAAATGAAGTAAAGAAAATACTTGCAACTTATCCTGAAAAATACCATGATGAAATAAAGAAAATGTATGCGAAAGGGGAGGAAGGATATAGGATTATGGAGAATCAAATCAAATTAAATAAGGTATTGGAAAAATACTTAAAATAAAAAAACAATGAAAGCATTTTACATCACGGGTTCCATCATAATGACGGTCATAATACTCATACTCGCGTTTGAGAACATCCAATCATCATGCGACGGGCTTCTTATCATGTTTTATTCACTCCCGACAAGTACGCCAACCGGAACAATCTTTTTCGAGGCGATACTTGGTATCATTACAGGTGTTTTCTATACGCAGCTTTTCCGTTCGATTGTAGAGAAATCGGATGAAGATGATGACGACGGAAGTTACTAGCAGCCTCTTCCACGGGACAGAATCTGGATCGACCTAGAAACTTAAGTTGTCCTCGAAGATTTTGACATAATATTAATCCTTATCATAGTTTCCGCCGGCAGAAACTATGATATCAAGCGCGTTTGAGTCAAAAAAACCAGCCATCGTTTGGTATGAGCTATTACGAACGGTCGAATTTGCCGTAGGAGTACCGCTAGTCAGAAGCCGTCCAGCCGCATAACGACCTTCCGGCTACTACAAGCCAACATAAATGCATACAAAATTTATACGGCAATCGACCGCGTCAAACCAAGCGAATAAAAAAATAGTTCAAAATACAAAATAAAAAAGTATAAAGCGCAATATATTGACTAATGAAGGCAAGTCGAAATCCTAACCCGTAACGGTAACACATGCCAATTTGGGCGATTACGAGCCGGTTTTCGCTTGCAATTCGTCTAAAAAACTTATACATTTTCCGTGCATTGTATAAAATATGTATACAAATTAAACACTTTTGAAAGTGCTCAAAGAACTCCTTACATCACAGACAAGAGTTAAGTTGCTGACAAATTTCTTGCTCAATCCTGACAGGGAATTTTTCATACGCCAATTAACTCGTGAACTTGACGAACAAATTAATTCAATAAGACGAGAATTGGATAATTTAAAAAAACTTGGTCTGCTTAAGGCTCACATGAAGAACCGCAAAAAGTATTATTATGTTAATAAGAACTTCATTGTTTATAACGAACTTAGAAGCATAATTATTAAATCTGTTAATACAAAAGAGAATATAATTAAGAAGATAGCCAAGCTTGGGAAAGTGGAGTTTTTACTGCTTTCCGGTATTTTTGTCGATAAAGATTCCCCTGTTGATATGCTTATAGTGGGTGATATTGAGAGAGAGAAACTTCAGGACTTCCTGGATAGCCTTGAGTCAAAGCGACCTATAAAATATAGCATTCTTACAAAAGATGACTTCTTATATAGGATCAAATGTAACGATAAGTTTACGAAAGAGCTTATTAAGGATACGGAGAACATAATTGGTGTAAACAAAGTCGACTATAAACTTTCCGCTTGATTAAGGAGTGGAAATTCCTTATAGTCTTGCCGCATATTTTTTAAATGTTCAAAAAATGAGACAAGATATATTAAATGAGATTCACAAAGTTTCTCTAAAGAAGTTACCTGAAATAAAAACAGGTTATACAGTCAAGGTTCATCAAAAGATTAAAGAAGGTAGCAAAGAGAGAGTTCAAATGTTTGAAGGGCTTGTTATCAAAATCAGCAGCGGTGCCGGAACAGATAAGTCTTTCACGGTAAGAAGAATCGCTTCTGGAGTAGGTGTTGAAAAGATTTTCCCGTTTCATTCACCAAATATCGCAAAAATAGATGTAATCAAGAAGGCGAAAGTAAGGAGATCGAAGTTGTATTATATGAGAAATAAAACAGGTAAGGCGGCAAGATTGCAGGAAGAATATATGGGAGGAAGAGATGACGATATAATAGAAGCGAAAGAGGAGCCTAAGAAGGAAGAAGAAAAGAAAGAAGCAGTCAAAGCAGAGCAGAAGTAAAGTCGTATAAATTGAAAAACATAAACCGTCCGAATAAAATAAGGGCGGTTTTTTTTAATAAAAATAAATGATAATAGTAGGTGTGGACGAAGCCGGTAGAGGTCCATGGGCGGGTCCGTTGGTGGCGGCCGTATGTTGTTTGCCGAAAAACTGCAGATTAAAAGGGTTAAATGATTCGAAAAAACTGACTGAAAAAGCGAGAGAGAAACTTTTTGAGATGATAATAAAAAAAGCCGATTACGGGATAGGAGTCGCGGATGTGCGAGAAGTTGAGAAGGGGATGGTAAAGGCACTTAATTTGGCTATAGAAAGAGCTCTTTTGGGATTAAAGGTTACTCCCGATCTATTGTTAATAGATGGAAAAGACAAATTTAATCTAAAATATTCTTACAAAACAATAATCCGTGGCGATCAGAAAGAACGCGCCATTATGGCCGCATCCATACTTGCGAAAGTTACGCGTGATCGAATAATGGAAGATTTGGGCAAAAAACATCCGTTATACAGGTTCGAAGAGCATAAAGGGTATGGAACACGGATTCACCGCGAACTCATTGTGCATCACGGGATTTGCGAGATACACAGAAAAAACTTCTACATTAAGGAACTGGGGATGGTTCTTGGTCAAATTTCTTCTCCGAAGCTATCTTTATAACGCTTTCCGAATTCAACTATCGTAAACGAATGATTCTGCGTTCCTTCTTTCTCTATCGAATATGTTGCGCAAAGAGCACCCATTTGACAAGATTTCGGCAAACTATAACCCTGTGTCAAACCATATAGGAGTCCACCTCGATAAGCATCTCCGCAACCTGTTGGGTCTGCAACCGTGTTGGGTTTAACAACTGGAATTGTAATGGATTGTCCATCAGCAACACACAGAGATCCTTTTTCGCCTTTTGTGACGATATATCTCTTAACCTTGCTGAAATCCACATTTTTACTTGCAAGTCCGAACTCATATTCATTTAAAATTACCAAAAAAGCATTTTCTGCCAATTTTTTCATTTGCTCGGGAGAAAAAAGCGTTATTTGTTGTCCCGGGTCAAAAACATAGTCCATATTTTTCTCTATAGCCTGCAAACACAACTCTTCCATATTCCCCATATTCATTGGAGAAACTATCAAAATCGAATCCTTATGTTGGTTTAAATCAAGCCCCAAGTCGTAAGTTGTAAGAGAGGCACCGGGATAAAAAGTCGTCAACTGATTGCCGTTCTTATCTGTTGTTATGTAAGCCGCAGCGGTATCTCCTTCTTTAACCTCAAGTACATGTTTTAAGTCTATGTTATGCGCGGAAAGCCAATCTTTATATTCGGGCGAAAAATCTTTCCCGGCAACGGAAACCAAAATGGGACGAACACCAAAAAGAGAGGCACTGTAAGCTATATTTCCGCCGCACCCGCCGAAAAATCTTTTACGAGTAGGCGCGAAAAAACAGGTATTAAAATCGGAATGATCCTTAAACGATCCTTCGTATTTGAAAATGAAATCAAAAGCTATCGAACCGGCAACGATGATGTTTTTGTATGACATGATTTTGTTAAGTTAGCATGAGCGCGATCTGTCCCTATCGAAAGAGCCTTAACCATCTCGGAAGTATAAAGAAGAGAATCGAAAGACTCTCCGCAATCTCCCCAGAATCCTTGGACAACAAAATAATCCATTAATCCTCGTTTGATATAATGATTATTTACATCTGTTATTTCCAACTCGCCCCTTTGAGAAGGCTTAAGCGTCTTAACGACCTCGAAAACGCTATTGTCATACATATACAAACCCGTGACGGCCAAATTCGACTTTGGCTCGGAAGGCTTCTCTATAATTTCAACTAATTTATCTTCATTAACAGTAGCAACTCCATAAGAACACGGATTCTCAACCTCTTTAAGCGCGACACAAGCACCATCTTTTCTGGAAGCGAATATCTCGATATATTTCGAGATATCATCTTGAAAAACATTATCTCCAAGGATAACAACAATCTTTTCTCCATTCGCAAAATTTTCAACCAAAGATAATGCCCCCGCAATCCCGCCGGCTTTTTCCTGTACCTCATATTTCAAATCTAACCCAAAATCTCTACCTGATCCAAGCAACTCAAGAAACGATCCGACATGCCCCTTGCCCGAAACGATCATTATATCCGTTATACCCGCTTGTTTAAGCGTGAGCAGGGAATAATAAATCATCGGCTTATCGTAAACAGGAAGAAGATGCTTGTTTGTGACTTTTGTAAGCGGCGAAAGCCTTGAACCTGTTCCTCCCGCCAAAATAACACCTTTCATTTAAATTTCTTTTAAATAATCTTTGAGTGACTCCAGATGCGAACGTAAGTGAGGTCTTTTTGTGTTTTCAAGGACTGAATTTTTCGGCCTTTTTGCGGGACGAACAAATTCAGAGCTTGTAACAGCCGTAACTTTAACATTAACTTCTGATATTTTAAAGATTTCTTTTGCAAATTCACACCAACTTACAGCTTCCTCATTCACAAGATGATAAATCCCAAATTCAGGCATGTCTTTTATTAGATCAAAAACCGCTTGAGCCAAATCGGCGGTATATGTCGGCTTGCCAATCTGGTCCGAAACAACTTGCAGTTCTTGTCTAGTTTTGGCCAAATCAAGCATGGTCTTAACGAAATTCTTCCCGTTCTTGCCAAACAACCAGGAAGTTCTTATCAAATAATGTTTTTTTGCATGTAAATTCTGCTCACCTTGCGCCTTCGACTTACCATAAACATTTAGAGCGCCTTTAACAATATCATTCTCGGCATAAGCACCATCTTTTTCTCCTGAAAAAACATAATCCGTGCTGAAATTTACAAGCACCGCGTCGCACTCATTTGCCGCGCGCGAAAGCGCAATTATTGCATCCGCATTTATTTTGAAAGCCTTATCAACTTCCTCTTCAGCCTTATCCACTGCGGTATAAGCCGCAGCATTTATTATAATATCCGGCTTAATTTCAAGAATTTTTTTGTACGCAAATTCATCCGTTATGTTGAAATCCGCATGACTCCACGCGATAACTTCTTCAGTAGCAAATGCTTTCACTAAGTCTTTTCCAAGCATGCCGCCTGCGCCAAGAATTAAGATTTTTTTAACCATTCAAAAGTTTTATTAAGCCCTTCCGTAAAACCTGTCTTGGGTTTCCATCCAAACTCTTTAAGCATTTTCGTGTTATCTATAGCATACCTTCTATCGTGTCCTTTTCGATCCTCAACAAATTTAATCAAATTTTCATCTTTGCCCAAAAACCTCAAAATCTCTCCAGTAATTTCCAGATTGGTTTTTTCGCAATTTCCACCGACATTGTAAATCTCTCCGGCGTGTCCTTTCTCCAAAATCACATCGACAGCCTCACAATGGTCTTTTACGAAAATCCAATCGCGAATGTTTTTTCCATCGCCATATACAGGCAATTTCTCGCCTTTGGATGCCAAAAAATAAAAATAGGGGATGAGTTTTTCTGGGAATTGGTAAGGTCCGTAATTATTTGAGCATCTGCTGATTGTTACAGGTAACCCATAAGTGCGATTATAAGCTAAACAGACAAGATCTGCC
>JBAYGX010000068.1:0-8000 GCA_041666465.1 Candidatus Altimarinota bacterium | reverse complement strand
TTCCAGTCAGCTTGTTCTTCAGGATTCTCGTATTGTGTTTTTAAGGATTGGAATCCAGGAATTACTGATATATAACCAGGTGTTGCTAACGGTGCTTTTTTTAGTTCCTCTCGCTCTTTTTCAATAGAATTTCTTGTTTCTGCTGTGGGCTCTCGTTGTATTTCCGGGTTGCATCCTGGCATTTTAAATTCATTTTAGTGATTTTTTGATTTTCGTTTTTAATTCCTCGAATCCATTGTGAGTTGTTGCGGAAATTGCGATCGGATTCAGGTGTGAAAATCTTTTCAACAACTCTTTCTGATTTTTCACCAAATCTATTTTGTTGAAAACATTTATCATCGGTTTTCCGTCACATTTTAACTCTTTTAAGATTTCTTCGACAGTTTGAATTTTTTCTTCAATTTCCGAATCGGAGGCATCTATGACATGAATTAGTAATTCCGATTCGGTTACCTCTTCGAGAGTTGTGATAAAAGATTCGAAAAGGAGCGGAGGTAGATTTTTTATAAATCCGATTGTGTCTGCCAGCAAAACAGGTTGTTTCAGATTTTCGATATAGATTTTCCCAAGTTTTGTTTCCAGAGTTGCAAATAATTTATCTGCGACATAGATGTTTTTCTTGTGTGTTATTTCGCGCAAAACCGTCGATTTTCCCGAGTTGGTGTATCCGACAAGTGATGCGGTTACGAAGCCGTGTCTGCGGCGTTGGTATCTCTGACCGGCGCTGACTTTTTGTATCGCTTCCAGTTTTTTCTCGATTTCTTTGATTTGGTTGCGCAAGTGTTCGCGCTTTACCTGAAGTAGGGTTTCGCCTTTGCCTCTTGTGACAGTTCCTGCGCCACCTCTTTGTTGCGCATGTCCGGCTTGTTTACTGAATAGCCGTGGGAATTCGTATCTCAAATAGGCGAGGCGTATCTGTTGTTTTGCCTTTTCGGTTTGTGCGTGTTTCTCAAAAATTCTCAAAATCAGTTCGAATCTGTCAAGGACCTCACAATTTATTGCTAGCGTTAGGTTGTTGAATTGAGTCGGTTTTACGAATCCGTTAATTACGACAACATCCGCTTTAAGTTCTTTTTGCAATTGCGAAACCTCTTCCATTTTCCCGGTTCCGATATATGTTTTTGGTGAAGGGTGACCGCGTTTTTGGATTATTTTCAAAACTGTTATTCCTCCATATGTTTGGATCAGTCGTTCGAGTTCTTTCAGGTGTTGCATGGCATCTTCCTTCCTGACTTCGGGAGGGATTACATCGATTATGATGGCGCGATTTAGTGGTTTGGTGAGATGGAGAGGCATGAAGATAGGACTTAGGATCTAGTAAACTAGTAAAGAAGCTAGTGAAGATGAAGAAGTATAAGAAGTGACATAGTTACATAGTGAAGTTTATAGCTTATAGTTTGTAGAAACGGAATTGATTTTCAGGTGATTTTGTTCTATAATATATGAAACTATTTAATAAAAACAAAAATGCAGGAGAAGTACATAAAACTCGGGTTCGATCCAATAGAGTCCGGTAAATACATGATAGTCCTTTTTCATATGATTCCGGCCGATGGAGAGGATTACATGAGTTGCGCTTCGGAAGTTGCGGCGGAATCAAGTACGGGTTCGAATTTGAGAGTTAATACGGCTACTGAATTTTCGGATAGCATGAATGCTCTTGTTTATAAGGTAGACCTTGAGAAAAATCTCGTTTGGATAGCTTTTCCTTGGGCTATTTTTGATAGGGGAGGTAATGTTCAAAACATTCTTACTTTTGTGGTCGGAAATGTGTTCGGCATGTCTAATGTTAAGGCGCTTAAGGCGCTTGATTGTTGGTTTCCGCCCGAGATGCTTAAGTTGTATGATGGTCCTTATGCGACTATCGGTGAGATGAAGAAATATTTGGGTATTGAGCAGGAGGGCAGGCCGGTTTTGGGGACTATTATTAAGCCTAAGATTGGACTTAAGACAGAAGAATTCGGTGAGGTTTGTTATAGGTTTTGGAAAGGTGGTGGCGATTTTGTAAAATTTGATGAACCACAGGCTGATCAGGAATTTTGCCCTTTTGAAGATGCTGTTAAGGAGATTGCAAAAAGGATGGAGCAAATTAGAAAAGAGACAGGTAAGAAAAAAGTTATGTCTTTCAACATTTCTTCCGCTGATTTCGATACTATGAAGTATAGGGCGGAATATGTTATCGCTCATATGGAGAAGGGAAGTTACGCTTTCTTGGTGGATGGTATTATCGCGGGTTGGACTGCGGTTCAGACCGCTCGCAGGTTGTGGCCGGATGTTTTCTTGCATTTTCATAGAGCCGGACATGGTGCTATGACGAGAGATGAAAATCCAATCGGTTATACTGTAGAATTTATGACGAAATTCGGTCGTCTTGCCGGCGCCTCGGGTATGCATACCGGAACTGCAGGTATAGGTAAAATGGCCGGTAGTAAGGATACGGATGTTAGAGCTGTTCACTTGGCTCTCGATAAAAAAGCCAGTGGTCCTTTTTTCGAACAAGATTGGGGTGATATGAAACCGATGTGTCCGATCGCTTCAGGTGGTTTGAACCCGGTTTTACTTAAACCTTTTGCAGATGCTGTCGGTACGACAGACTTCATTACAACTATGGGTGGAGGTGTTCATGCTCATCCTGGTGGTACCGAAAAAGGTGCGATGGCTCTTGTTCAGGCTTGTGAAGCTTGGAAACAGGGTATCGACATTCGCGAATATGGCAAAACTCATCCTGAATTGGGACAGGCTGTGGAGTTTTATGAGGAGAAGGTGGAATATACGAAGAAGTACTTGTAGGGGAAGTAGAAGAAGTCGGAGAAGTGACATAGTGACATAGTTAAGAATAGTCATAAGTCTTATGACATATGTCCTATGTCTACTCCATCACCAGCAACCCCGCCATCAATCCAATCCCCATTAATATCGCTCCGAATTGAACGAGTGATTTTGAGAGTTTAACTTCTTTATGCAATTCCGGAATTAGGTCGGTTCCTGCGATATAAATAAATCCGCCGGCTGTTATCGGGATGATGATTTGTGTTAGATTTTCCGCTTTCATCCCTACAAGCAATATTACGACTGCGCCAAGTACGGCGAAAAGCGCCGATATGAAGTTTAACATTAATGCTTTTTTCGGTTTAATCCCTGAATATAAAAGCACTCCAAAATCTCCGATTTCCTGTGGGATTTCATGAAGTATTACGGCTATTGTTGTTGTTATCCCCAAATGTGTATTTAGCATGAAACTCCCTGCAATCACCATTCCGTCTATCGCATTATGTACTCCGTCTCCAACGAAATTCATTATTCCCAAATGATGTATATGTTCGGGGCATCCTACTTGATGGCAATGCCTCCAATGTACGATTTTTTCAAGAATAAAAAATATTAATATTCCTACTGTTATTAAGAGAGATGTTTGCATCGACAGCCCATTCTCGCTTACAGCTTCCGGTATTAAATGTATGAATGCGTCTCCAAGAAGCGCGCCTGCCGAGAAGGCGACCATGAATAATAGAACGGATTTGAGGCTTTCTTTTTTTAGCAAAAGAACAACTGCGCCGATTAATGAAATCGTGCTTACGATTAGAACGCTTCCTATTGTGTAGAGCCAGATGGAGGGCAAGAGGAGCTTGGAGGTTATAGGTTATAGATTATAGATTGGAGAGGGGTCCGCTTCGCGGCTAGCGACTACCGGTGAGGAGTTTTGCTTGCGCAAAACGGGCTTATAGTAGAAGGTCGCTGACGCAACTTTTATATTTCGCTGATATCCACTTTTCTTGGAATCAACTTGGTTGTAGGTACTGAAAGGATACTGATGACCAATTTGATTAAAATATTGCTGATGATTATTTGCAAGACTGTCCCGAAAGGCATTGAGCCATAAAATGCGATCATGCAGAAAAGTATACTGTCTATGATTAATGCGACGAGGTTTGAGAAAAATACGGCGGACATGTCTCCCATTTTTTTATAAACGATACTGAAAATTTCCGTGTCGATAAGTTCTGAAACGATTTGAGCGATAATTGATGCAATTGTTATGCGCCAGACCGGAAGCAAAATCGATTCAAAAGCGGCTTGAAACGGCCATGTCGGATCTGCCGGAAGTGCCGCAACGGCAATAAAAAGAAATACCATTACCAGATTAAGTGCGCCTGCAATTATTACTACTTGGCGAGAGTTTTTTTTGCCCCAAGTTTTGTGAACGAAATCTCTTAATGTAAAAGTGAATGGGTAAATTATTGTGCCTCCGTCTACGGCCAGATTAAGGATGGGGAGGATTGCGATTTTTGTAGAAAGGATGTTTGCGAAGATTTGGAATGCTACATAGAGGGATGAGCTGAGAAGACCGAGGTTGAGTTTTTTCATGGGGATAGGGCTTTAGGAAGTTAGGAAGATAGATGGATTAAAACATATTTTTACTGTTTTAAAAAGAGGAAGCTTCTTTCGAGGCTTCCCCTTGTGTTAGCAAAAAACAAATTATCTTGCAAAAGTTACCGTGTCAGTTAGCACACCATCTTCATAAGTCTGCATAGTTGTTCCTATCATCATGTATATTTTCGTTCTGTCGGTTGATACGGCTACTGTCGCTCTTGATCCAATTGTGAAGTTTATAGTTGTTGTGTCTCCACTTGCATATGTTACGAGTAATGTGCCTTTTCTAATGCTCAATGTGTAAGAAGAAATTGTACTGTAGTCAGGAGCCGGAGCTGGAGCTGGAGCTGGTGTGACTGTTGTCGCTACGGTTGGGAATCCTGTGTATGAGTAAATTCCACCATCATCTTCCATTATATATATAGTCGTTCCATTTAATGAAATGCCCTCTTGGTTATCGCCGGCTAACACATAATGTGCATATTCGGTATAAGCGCAAGTTGTTGGGTCGTAAGTGCCTAGGGCTATTCTAGGTTCTTCGCTATTCCTATCCCAAATTTGGTACAAAGTTCCGTCTTGCATGTACATACCTGATAAATCGAGATATCCGTTTAATGGTGCGAATGAGCCAACGGATGTTACCGTGCCTCCTGTACCGAGTTTTTTGACGAATGTATATCCGTCAAGTTGTCGTCCAAATAAGAAATTGTCGTTAATTGGGTCGTATACAAATCCTTCTAGGCATTGGGCTGTGTCTGCTGAACAATCAATTAATGATAAATCCCAGGTGTTTCCAGTGAGTGTTCTTGTTGCCGGATCGAATTCGGCTACTGCTTGTGGGTATTCGTACATTAAGTATAGATATGATCCTTTTGAAGTTATTCCTTCAAGGTCGCCACCGATATGTGTGCTTACTTTGTTGCTTCCGTCTAAATTCATTGACCAAACATATCCACCGTCTGTGACTGCCCCTGTCCATGTTCCGTCATCTACAATCCATAACTGTCCTCCATAAATAGTAGATCCGCTTGGTTCCAGTATAGTTGTTCCGATGTTTAAGTCGGTTGCTGATGAAGCTGGCCATGCTGTTGCCGCAAGTGCTAGTGGGATTGAAATTGCGAGCCCCAATGTAATTACAATCGTAGAGAGTTTCCAGGTTTTCATATCGGGTTGGGTTAGTTAATAGTTTTCCGAAAACTGATTGAATTTTAACTTGAAATTGGTGGTAAGTAAATTTTTTTTTTATTAGAAGAGGTCGCTTGTGCGACTGGACAATGATTCTCTGTGAATTTCAATCCGTCATTGAAAAAAATATCATTTACCCTTGATTTTTCGCGTATTGTCGTTACTCTATTTTGGAATTATTTTTAACCTCAAAAAAGATGGACAAGAATTTTGCCGTCGCGCTCACAATCGCAGTTGGGTCCGCGATGCCTGCCCTCGCAATCGGTTTGTTGGCTTCTAAGGCTATGGAAGCTATCGGAAGGAATCCTGAAGCTACATCGTCTATCCAAACAGCTATGATTTTGGCTATCGCGTTCTGCGAGGCTATCGCTATTTATGCTCTTGTTATCGCTCTTATTATCAAGTTCGTATAAATTTTTAATCGTTTTTCACGATGGAACTTATAGATAAGTTAGGCATTGACCTAAAGTTATTGCTTGCACAAGTTGTCAATTTTTTGATTCTTCTTTTTATATTAAAAAAACTCGTTTACAAGCCGGTTCTCAAGTTGCTTGATGCGAGAAAAAATATGATTGCCAAGACTGTTGAGGATTCCAAGAAAATGGAAGAAAGAATTCAG
This sequence comes from Candidatus Altimarinota bacterium, assembly GCA_041666465.1. Taxonomy (GTDB): domain Bacteria; phylum Patescibacteriota; class Gracilibacteria; order UBA1369; family UBA12470; genus XYC2-FULL-41-22. Next base: position 1,825 of record JBAYGX010000068.1, on the reverse strand, counting down.
AAATTGGAGGATGAGAAAAAGAGTGTTATGAGTAAAGCTTCTAAAGAAGCCATGACTATAGTTGAGAATGCCAAAAAGGATGCCGAGGTTGAGCATCAGAAGATTTTGGAAAAGGCGAAAGGTGAAATTTCCGGAATGGTTGATCGTTGCAGGACTCAAATTGTTTCCGAGAAAAATGCAATGATGAAAGATATTAGAAGAGAGGTTGCCGGTCTTGTTATTATGAGTAGTCAAAAGATTTTACAGCGTGAATTTAGTGAGGCTGATCAGAAGAAGTTGAGAGAGGCGATTGCGCAAGAGGTTAGATCTGTGAAGAAGTAAAGAGAGGACATAGGATCTAGTGAAGATAGTGAGCTAGTAAAGAGGGGATGAAGAAAAAAGAAAAAAGCTTCTCTTCAATCTATAATCTATAAGCTACAAGCTATAATCTAAAATGAAGCTCACTGCGAAAAAATATGCTGTTGCGATGGTTGAATCTTTGGCGTCTGGCAAAGATGTGGCTTCTGTGTCTGCTAAGGTTAAGAATTTAGTCGCTATATTAAGGAAAAGGAAACAGGGGAAAATAATGAAGAGATTTTATGGTGTTTTCAAGGAGGAGTGGCAGAGCAGAAGAGGTGAAGTTGAAATTAAGGTGGTTTTACCTTCGAAACCTACCAAGGAAGATGTTGTTGAGTTGGAGGCGACTCTTGGGGAGGCATTCGGAGGCAAGGTTATCTTGAATGTTTCGGTTGATGAGAAGTTGATTGGTGGGATGAAGTTGGAGGTTGGTGAGTATGTTGTTGATGGGAGTATCGCGAGAAATCTTTCAAGGCTTGAAGTACAACTTAATTCTTAGAGACATATGCAAAAGATCACTAATTACTGCAAAATGAGAAATTCGGCTATAAATCTTTCAAAGCTCCTCTCTGTACCTTCCAGGTATAGCTTCGTCGCTTTTCAAAATTTTCGCACGAATTTGTCATTTTTCGTTCAATTATTGCCTTTTGCATATATCTCTTAAATTTTTTAAAATTATATGGATACAAAAGATCAAATTCTGGAAGCTTTAAGGAAGCAAATAGAAGGTTATAGATCGGGTGCTTATGTTGAAAAGGTTGGTCACGTTATGGAGGTTGGTGATGGGATTGCAAGAATTGCCGGGTTGAGCGATGTTGCTTCTCAAGAGATGGTCGAGTTTCAAAATGGAGAAATGGGTGTTGCCTTGAATCTTGAAGAAGACAATGTCGGTGTAATTATTTTGGGTAGTGATAAAGGTATTAAAGAAGGTGATGAGGTTCGCGCTACAGGTAAGATCTTGTCAGTTCCTGCAGGAGAAGCGGTTATCGGTCGTGTTGTTAATCCGCTCGGTGTTCCTCAGGATGGCAAAGGTCCAATCAAGACTGATGTTTATTACCCTGTTGAAAAAGTTGCCCCACGTGTTATTAAGAGAAAAGGTGTAAATACTCCGGTTCAGACCGGTCTTAAGGCTGTTGATGCCATGATCCCGATTGGAAGAGGACAGAGAGAGCTTATTATTGGAGATCGTCAAACCGGTAAGACCGCTATCGCTATTGATACTATCGTGAACCAGAAAGAAGAAAACATGATTTGTATTTATGTTGCGATTGGTCAAAAAGAGTCCAAAGTTGCAAAGATAGTTGCCGAGTTGGAGAAGAGGGGCGCTATGGAATATACAATTGTCGTTAGAACTTCTGCCGCAGATCCTGCATCTTTGACTTATATCGCTCCATTTGCCGGTTGCGCGATGGGTGAGTATTTCTTGGATAAAGGAAAAGATGTTTTGGTTATTTATGATGATCTTTCCAAGCACGCATGGGCTTATCGT
>JBAYGX010000067.1:0-8086 GCA_041666465.1 Candidatus Altimarinota bacterium | reverse complement strand
CGGTGCGTTAAGTATGCCAGATTGCTCAATCTGTTGATTTCTGTTATAATTATATGATTATTTATAAGATAAATATGGCTGACGATACAGGTAAAAGTCAAAGTCAAGATACGGGTGATACAGGGATTGAGTCTCCCGAGGCGGTTCCTGAAGCTTCTCCTGTTACTGAAAGGGCTACTATTGCTTTGGAAATTTACGAACATAAGACGGGGTCCCCTATTGCTCGTCAAATTGAAAAAATTAATCTTAATGAAAAATCGGAAGTTCAAATTGAACCATTGGAAAATTTATATTTGGGGTCACTACTTCTTGCGACTTTTTTGGTTGAGGGTGGAAAGATGAAGGTTCCCGTAACATTGGATTCTTTCAGGAGAATTGCCGTTTCCAATACGGATGTTTGTCAGGAGCAATATGCGGCGATTGTTAAATTGAGGGATATGGCTGCCAAGCCGGATTCCGAGATATCCAAGTTTTGGAATCAGGAAATTATGAATGAGTTTAATAATGATCTCAGGCATGTTTCCATTACCACCGGTGGAGCTATAGATGCGATTACCGGAAAGAAGGATCACTCCCCTGCTCCGGAATGCGGACCGGAAGATAAAGGTTGGTATCAGGAATCCAGAGATTTTGTTAATAAATATCCTGTTGCATCCGGTGCCATTGCGTTGGCGGGGGCAGCTGGGATTGGATATGGACTTTATAAGCTTTTCAAGAAAAGGGATTCGACTACTACTACCACTACTGCTGATGGTAAGATTGAGGTGCATGTTGATGGGGCAAAAGAAAGTGCTGCAGAAAAGATATGGAAATGGACGAAAAGAACTGCTTTGTTGGTTGGTGGAGTGTATGTTGCCGGTCAGATTTTGGGGATAGAGGAAGTTCAGAAATGGCTTAAGAAAAAAAATATTGATGTTAATAAAAATAGATTTACGAAGGCTCTTATTCTGTTTGCGGATCTTGAATTTCTTGAGGGTTATGAAACCTTAACAAGAGGGACCAGAAGTGCTGCTGAAGAGAGTAGGCATAAGGACCTTGCTAAAACTTTTGGTCTTCAGAGCGATTTGAGTTTGTGGATTTGCGGAGAGGAGAAATTTGGTGATTTTGTTAAATATGATTATTCCAAAAACGATCAATCGATTGCTGCCGGAATGTTGGGAAAGGTTCCTATTCTTGGGTATTTGTTTAAAAATGAAAGGCAGCTAAAAGATGAAAAAGAATTGCAGGCCGCTTTGAATAATAAATATCTGGATAAATACAAAGCTATTCCAGGTTGGCAAAATATGACTATAGAACAGGTATTGACTAAGCTTGCTCCCGATCTTATTGGATCCATGGATACCCCTGGTTCTGATAGGAAATTTTCTCAAACTGAAAAGGATCAAGCTGCAAAATCCGAAGCAGAAAAAGTTACTGTACCAAGTGCGAACTTCGATTCTCTTATGGGGAAGATAGACTCTGAAGGTAAAATTTCAGAAGTTGATAAGAGCGATTTGCTTAAAATGATTGGAGATGGAAAGGAAAAGGAAGGTTTGCTTGGAGATCTTGCGTATATGGAAGAGGCGATCCCTTCTTTGTGCGGGGATTGGATGAGACAGTTTTCTGGTGTTGCTGTTGATACGGCATCTTTGGCTAATGGGAACGGTGATTTGACAAAAGATGTTATAGGACTTCTTGAACCTGACTTGGATGATCGTGAAGAGCTTGCGGATTTGGAAAAATCTCGAGATCTTCTTAGGCAGTATTATGTAGATAGAGTTATCGAAGATGATTTGGAATTGGTGATAGAATTGAGAGTTGAAACTAATGCTTTTAAAGATTTTGTTTCGGGGCTCAAACCCGGGCAATCACTTGCCGATAAGAAAGCTGAATTTGATGAGTTCAAAAAGAAATTCTGTGGTGAAGATGGGATATTCAAGAGGGTTAAGAAAGCTAGGGAAAGAGCTAATAATCAAAGTACTTTGGACTTCCGTTCTGAATCAACCGAGTGGGATTGGGATGAGGAAGGAAAGGCTACTTGTAGATTTGTTGGATATACTTTATTTCAATTGCCGGTTAGGGCGGTTGTTAATATGAAAGAGTCTCCGGTAGATGGGACTGCGGCGTTGACGATTTCTGCAGTTGCTTGGTCTACTGTTGTTAAGGGACCCGTAAAAACTGCCGGGTATGTTTCAAAACCTTTTGTTTTGACTTATAAAGCCGGTAGTTCGGTTGTTGCCGGACATCATGAACGTTATTTAAATCATGTCGCGAAATTAATTCGGGAAGGTGGTTTGTCACCTGAAGAGGCTTTGGTTGCTCGTACAAGATTGATTGCACTTAGGGATCGATATACTAATTATCATTGGTATTCCGGTTTGAAAAAAGCAAGAATGGATGTATTGGAAAAAAAGGCAAGTAATGCATTAAGTGATTTGAATGGTAGTGGACTTCTAAAAGGTACTTCTAAAACAGCAGATGTTGCTGCCGATATTGCTCGTGTTACTGCTGAATCTGCTGATGAAGTTACGAGAATTGCTGCTCGGATTAGAGGGACTGGCAATATTGATGATTTGTCGAGGGAGATAGCCGCCGCTATTGATATTTCTCAAGAAGATGCAGTAGGTTTTTTACGAGAAATAAGAGCTGCGAATGGTAATGGTGCTGAAGAGTTTGCTCGAATAATAGTTGAATATAAAGCTGTAAGCCAAGTTGTTAAAAGTGCTAATGTTGCTGGTGATACGATAAAAATGAGTTTTGCTCAAGCAAGACTAAAAAATGTAAAAGATTTCTTAAAAGGTTCGATGGAAGGTTATAAAAATGCCAAAGTTGCAGAGGCTGGAATTGTTCAGGCTTTTGGTAAGGCTTGGCCTCAAGGTGTTTCTCCTGATGTTGCCGGTCGTTTAGCTCAGAAATTCCCTGATTTGGCGAAAAAACTTGCTTCTGGGAATGCTGATGATATGAGTGAAATTTATAGAACAATGAAAGTTACTGATTCTACTGAGCTTGTTAAAAAGGCGGATGTTGCTCTGAAGGCTGAAAGAGCGCTTTTGGTAGTTGGTGTTGTTGTTGATATATTTATGATTGGAATGTCTCTTTATAGGATAGAAGATCTAAAAGAGATGATTGCGAATGCTGAAAATCCTGCTATAAAAGAAATTTACAAAGATAAACTTCTTAGAGAACATATAAATCTCGCACTGACAGGAACTTCTTTAGTCATTTCTGTTTCGGCATTGGCTTTGTCTTCAAGTGCTGTTGCCAGTGGTGTTGCGGCAGGGCTTACTGCTGCGGGGGTTGCAGGTATTACAAGTGCTTCGCTTGCATCTGCTGCTACAGGCATTGGTTTGGTTTTGGTTCCTATTATATTAATTGCCGGTGGGGTTATGCATGTATATGATCGAGTTGATGAATCCAAGATAGAAATAGCACGACAAAAAGAGGATTGGAAACAATTACCTACTTCTGATTTATATAGAGAATGGGTCACGATGGTTGGTACGAATGATGGTGAAAAAGTTATGGCTTGTTTTACTAAAGAAAGGTTAATTTATCAGCTTATACCTGGTGGAGGATTATATTATCAGCTTAGTGGTAAAAGTAAAAAGGCGATTGAAAAGAATATTGAATCTTACAAGCAAGAAAAGGTTGTTACTCGTCAGGAAATCGTTGAGGCGCTGATTGAGAAAAATTTGAATATACTTGGAAAAGAAGCTTCTTTAACAGAAGATAGCTTGAAGGCTTATGCGATGCAGTATGTTAAGGCTTCGCTTGGTGATAAGTTCGATGTTCCTACTATTGAAGGTGCAAAAACTTCGATAGACGAGGCTTGTAAATACGCTAAGTTGATGGTTGCCAGAGAGCAGATTGGTTATCGAAGAGAGTTCTTTACTAATCAGGATATAGGAAGGTATTTTGAGACTTTATCTCCGGCAAATCAGTTTTCGGTAAATCAAGTCCGTTTAACAAGAACTCAAGTTCAGGTGTTGCCTGATCGATTAAGGCAGTCTTATGAAACCTTGGTTGGGTTAACTTCTTATGCAGATCTAATTGATGATGATTCAATATTTACTGCAAATGATAAGATGTTACCCGCTTCAGCTGATGTTGCCATTGATATTAAAGCGATAAAAGGAGTTCTCGGTGATTTTGATAAGAGGTCTGCCGCTTATTTGGAGGGTAGGCTTGCGGCTGAACATAGTGTTATATTTGAAAATCTCAAAAGACTTGATAAATCTTTTGTTTTGGCAAGACTTAATGAAATTAGAACGGTTTCGGCTACCGGTGGTAAGTTGTCCGCAAGAGCGTCCGCACAAGTCCCTATTCTTGAACTTTATTTGAATTCCGTTGGTGTTAATCCTGTATTTGAAGTTGCTTATCCATCTTCTACGGAATCTTTGGAAAAATGGTGTTTGGATATGGGATCTTCACATGTTTTATCAAAAGAAGATATTTCGAGAGATAAGGGTGTGTTGATTAGGAGTGACAAGGAAATTCTGGATGAATATGGAGTTGCTAAGAATAAATTCCTTTATGCAATTTACAAGTTGGCAGTCAACGTTTTTGGTTATGCCGGAAGTCCGAGTGAAGATGCTTTAAAACAGCTTTATTACGAAGGAAATCGAAATGCGTTCGGACTTTATTGGAATGGCGAGAGATGGTTTGTTCAGGAAGCCGGTATGGAATTTGATGAAAAACTTTCCGATACGGATAACTATGATAAGTTATTAGGTCAATTGATAGATGAACTTGAAGATCATGGTGAGGATATTTTTGAGGAGACTTCTGACATGTGGTTTGTAGCGGATATAGGCAATATTGATCCTGAAGGTAAGGAATATCCTTCCAGGAGTAAAGCGATAGCGGATTATTTTATAAAAACACTTACCGAAGCTGGTACCGAATTTGACAAGATGAAAGTCATTCAGGATGTATTTAAAACGGATGTTCTGTTGTATATAAAAGAGCATGCTTCTGTCGATAAATATATTGTTTTACCTGGAGATTTGCTTATGAAAGGGATTAAGGCAGGTGTTCAAAATCTTGGATGTTTTGCTTATAAATATGAACAAGGTAAAGTTGTTTGTTATAGGCTGTCAGGAGATCAGAAGATTGAAAAACCATCTATTTTTGGTGATGAGGGCGCTCAAATTGAAATTTTCCCTGTTATCGATGCTTCTTCTAAGTATAAAGATAAAATGATAGAGATGTTGAAAGGAACGAGTGATTTGATACATGCCTCCGGTAATGAGTTGGATGTACCGAAAGCTGTTGATGATGTTATTAAAGAGAAAAATACTGAAGTTGCTGAATTCATAGATGGGTTGTCAGCATTTCCTCAAATTGAACAAGAACGCTTATGTAGAGACAAACTTGCCGATGTTGCGGAGTTTGAGCGAGTGACATTGTTAACTGTATTTGTACAAGCCAATAGTGGTTCTTTCTGGGGTATGAGATGGTCTGATGATGTTGATAGTGCAACTGTTGATGAAGATATAAGTAAGTATGTAAGATTGGGTTATAGTTTCAATAATGTTGAGCCGTTAAACGAGTATTGGAAGAATATAGATGGTGTTTGTAAACCGATTTTGGATTCTGCTAATGGTGAAAAATATGGAGCTGAATATACCAATTATTTTACTCAGGCGGTTTCGTTAGCCTTGGTTGAGTCTTCTGTTTTGAAGCATAATGAGAAATCCGGTGAAACCTTAGTACAAGGTTGGAAAGATCTTGATAAGAGTGAACTGGGAAGGGATATAAGGGATGTGCTTATGTATGACGAATGGGTAAAAGAATATAAAGGTGAAGAAAGTGGTATTGTTTCTGCCAGCACCAAGCTTGATTTCCAAAGGGAGGTTGTCAGATTGGCCGCTTAATGAGTAAGTTTTTCATCATGTAAGTCCCCTCCAGTTTATATCCAAGTTTTTTGTAGTATTCTCGTGTTCCGATGCTACTGATAACCGCGATTTTTTTGTATCCGTTTTTGAGTGATATTTCTTCAGCTTTTAGAATGAGTTTTTTGCCAAGTCCGATGTGCTGTGCCTCTCCCCTGCTTTCATTGTCGATTTCCAATTGCATTCCGTATGTGTGTACTTCGCGGATTATTGATGTAGTGGATGGATCGATTTCTGGCATTACTTGATCTGATGAAGGAAATCTTAATCTTAGGAGAGAGCATATTTTGTCGTTTTGTGTTTTGCTTTCGCAAAACGGCTTATAGTAAGGTGCTCCGCTATCGCTTCGCACTGTTTGATTGTACGAAAGAAAAAAATCTTTTCCATTTGAGGCTTCAAATTCCTGAATTTTAAATTCGAGTTTTCCCGTGTCGATTTCCGTGCCTTTTATTTCTCTGCAACGGATACATCGACATTTCATGTTTGGATATTCTCTTTGTAATTCTTGGCGAAGATTTGTTACGCGACTACCTTCCAGAATGCTTTCGCCCGGGATATCGCGAACAAGTCGTTCGATTCTTACATATTCGGGTATGAGTCCTTTAATTTTTACTATTAATTTTTTAAGCTCCTCGTATGGATAACTCTTGTATTTGCCCTTTTTGAACCATTTTTCGAGTTCGCTAAATGGCGTAACGCTGCATGGATATATTTTTAAATAATCAGGTCGGAAGTCTTGGCTTTCAAAAAGCTCTTTAAATACATTAAGGTCTTTTTCAGGTGTGCTTCCTGGAAGATTTGGCATTATATGAAGGCAAATTTTGAGTCCCGCATCTCTGGCTAGCTTAATTGCACGAATTGAATCCTCTTTTAGATGTCCTCGTTTAACATATTTAAGAATTTCGTTATCGAGATGTTGGACTCCGAGCTGAATTTTCGTGCATCCGAGTTCTCTGAGCCATCTTACCTCGTCTTTCGTGACGAAATCCGGTCTGGTCTCGAGGCTTAGACCTACGACCCTGTGAAGGGCCGTTTCGTTCTTTTTTTGAGCTTTATTTAGTGATTTTTCAGGTTTCCCTTCATTTAGTGCGTTGAAACATTTTCTTATGAAATTTTTCTGATATCTTTTTGGATAAAATGAAAATGTACCACCAAGCACTATAAGCTCTATTTTATCGGTTGGATGTCCTTGATTTTTCAGGCTTGTTAATCGTTTTTCGATTTGTTTAACCGGGTCAAAGTCGTTTAAAAGAGCACGCATTGCTGCCGGTTCGTTTGAGAGATAGCTTTTTGGCATACCTTTCTCGTTTGGGCAAAATACGCATTTGCCGGGACAAGGGTATGGTTTGGTAAGTACGGTTATGATTGCAACACCGGAAATCGATCTTACCGTGCGTTTTTTAATTAGTTTTTTTAGTTCCGAGTTGTCTTTTAGAAGGTTTTTTTTAACTAATTCTTGGTAAAACTTATTGAGTTCGTAATTTGATGCCGAATATGATTCAAGTTTACCTGAAAATCGATTTTTTATTCGTTGAAGTTCTTTAGCGGTTTCGGGCTTTTCTTTTATGGCTGCTTCCAATATTGAAAGTAACAGTTTTTCGTTTCGCATGATGAGTTGTGTTTTGCCCCTAATGTGGCCGGGATCAATTCGCTTCGCTTTTACTCTGAGGGTATAATTCGTGCATCTAATCTATCTTATGAAGGAGTCTACTGCAAAACAATTACTTGAGAAAGTTAAGAGTGATTATACTGAAATCGCAGAGGATTTTGATATGACTCGTCGTTGTAATTGGCAAGATTTTTCTGTTTTTGATGAATATCTTAAAGACGGATTGAATGTTCTTGATATAGGATGCGGTAATGGTAGGCTTATGGATTATCTGAAACAGAAGGCGCAAGTTGATTATTATGGAGTTGATAATAATGAGAAATTTATAGAAATTGCTAAAAAAAGGGCGGCTTCTTTTAAAGTTGGTGATTTTTTATCACTTCCCTATCCAGATTCCGGTTTTGATTTAGTTTTGAGTGTTGCGGCTTTTCATCATATACCTTCGGAAGAATTTAGATTAAAAGCTTTGCATGAAGTTGCTCGTATAATGAAGCCTGGTACATATGGTATTTTTTTGGTCTGGAATTTATGGCAAAGAAAGTATTTTTTTGCCTTCATTAAGTCTTTATTGCGTTTTTTCGTTAGTTTTGGTAAATACAGTAGG
>JBAYGX010000066.1:0-8109 GCA_041666465.1 Candidatus Altimarinota bacterium | reverse complement strand
CGCATTTATTTGTACAGACATACCTGCAACATAAAGATCGCCTGTGACATCTTGGCTGATTACGACAGTTTGTCCGGCGACATAAAGATCATCCGTGACAGGGCTGGTAACCGAGATTGATTCTCCGGTTTGGAAACTCGCGGCATAAGCCGGTATAGCAAGCATTGTCGCAATCAAAAAAGACGCGATGCAACACGCTAGGAGTGTTTTTTTCATTTGGTTTCTATTTTAATTTTTTACACAAACAAAAATATACTTTTTGCAATGATTTGTAAAATCGTCTATCCGTCATCTTTAAACGCCCATCGAATCAACCATATAAACTGTCATTTGTTCCGTAAGCCCTTTGTAAGTGGCTTCCAAAACGACAACATTGTCTGTTGAGGCAGGGGTGTAAATGGTATAGCCCTCATCATTTACAGCGATAGTTCCACCTCCATCAACAACTGTCCAAGAAACGACATCATCCATATCCATTAAATAGCCATTTTGATCATAAATAAAAGCTGATCCATCCAAAGGCATACCCCATGATCTTTGCCAAATCAGACCGAAGTTAAAAGCCATACCTGTAACTTCTTGTTCATCACCATCTGTATAAACAAACTCTAATGTACTCTTGTTATCAAATGTGAATTCAGATGCCGGTAAATAGACATCATCGCCTGAGAATGCTCCATTCGGAGTTTCATTCCATGGGTAACTTGTCATATAAATAGGGGACAACTCCATACGATAAGTTTTTCCATCTTCAAGAGGAGTGTCGAGCGTTAAATCAATTTGTACATAATCATCTCTCTTGTCGCCGTCATCATTACTATCAAGATTAGTGTTGAGCCCGTTAAGATCGGTTTCATATACCAACTCGTCAGTATCATTATCATAAATATAAACTTCTACATCAGGAGGGTTTACATGTTTTGAATATTCTTCATATTCGGTATCCCACTCTTCGAGAGAAACAAGGTCGGCATCGCGATATCCTGCGATTTTGAGACTGATTTCGTCTTCTGAAACCATATTAAATAAAATTTGCAATTCGAGAGCTTCTTTATAGTCACTCAAAATATGATCCTTAAGAGACGCTATAACTGTTTCGTATTCGGATTCGGTGACATCGTCATCAATACTCTTGCCACTTATATCAACCCCGAATTCCGAAAAGAATTCCGAGACCAAAGGGGTGAAGTCATAACTCGTAACAACATCTTTACGGAGAATATTTTCATAGTCGAATCTCAAAGGTAAAGGGAGCATCTGTCCTAATTCCTCCCTGAAATTGCCAGATAAATTATACATAACATCTTCATAACTCATAGGAAGGGTCACTCCGGTATATCTTTCATCCAAATCGAAACGGAACGAATTAATATAATCAATCGCATCTTCATCAGTTCCGGTTACATCAAATGTGACATTGGTGTCATGGTCTCCATCGGCTGCGCTATTAGAAATCACCATCGGATCCATACTTGTATCATAAGTATATTCGCCAAGCTCCTCCAATCTTTTAATACGATACACATTTGTAAATAAATCTCCACGAGTATAAGTATAACTGCCACCGAATTCTCCATCAAAAAGAGGGACAAGATTCCTGTCTATCGCATAGTTAGCATAATCTTGATACCAAACACCTTCCGGGATGTCTGAAGCCAAATTCGTAGCATATTCCGGGATTTCAACACCAAGACTTGATACCAGAATTTTAATGGCCTCAGCACGATTTAACTGACTGGCACCTTGAAAAGTCCCGTCAGGATAACCTCCGATTACTCCAATATTACACATTGCGGAAACATATCCGGCATACCAAGAATCTTCTTCCACATCACTAAATGTGCAACCGCTGTCGTATGTATTATCAAGCCCCATCATTTCACCGAATATTTTTGAAGTTTCAGCACGATTGACTGCTTGCGTACTTTGAACGGTTCCATCGCTATAACCGCTAATAACGCCAATTTCAGCCAAATACAAAATCTCTACATCTGTAGGTTCAACATCAGAGAAATTATCTTCATAAATCAATGTTTCAATAATAGCTGCAGAAACAAGTTGTGAAGTTAGAAGCAAAAATAAAACCGACAGAAAGATAGATTTTCTGAAATTCATGATGGAGTTAATTAAATTATTATATTTTGAATATCCGTAAAACAAAAATAAACCTTTCATAAGTATTTGCAAGATTTTCCTCCTAACTTCCTATCTTGCTAATCTCAACAACATTCTCGATATGATAAGTGTGCGGGAACATATCGACAGGTTGAATACTTTTTACCTGATAATTTTTTTCAGTGAAAAGTTTCAAGTCGCGAGCAAGATTCACGGGGTCGCACGAGACATAAATGATTTTTCTTGGTGCAATATTAACGATTTTATAAACGACATTCTCGCCAAGTCCGGCGCGGGGCGGATCAACAATAACAACATCGGGCACATCAGGTATTTCCATAAGACTTTTATCGACATCGCCAGCTTTAAACCATGAATTCTCTATTCCGTTGAGTATTGCGTTTTGTTTGGCGTTCGCAATCGCGCTTTCATTTATTTCAAGTCCATAAATCTTCTTGGATTTGTGAGCGCAACAAAGCCCGATTGTACCGGTTCCGCAATAAAGATCGAATACGATTTCTTCGCCAGTTAATGCTGCGGCTTTTATGACCTCGGAATATAAAATTTCCGCTTGGCGAGTATTTGTTTGGAAGAAAGATTGCGGTGAAATTTTGAATTTCAAACCCATCAGCTCCTCACGAATTACAGGTTTCCCTTTCAATAAAACCTCGCTAACTTGCGTTTTCATCCCTTGTTTCCTTTTTATTTTAGTCCAATAAATAGAAACGACTTCAGGCATATCGGAAAATAAATCACAAAACTCTTTTTGTAGAGTGAGTTCCTCGCAAGTCACTAAATTAATCATAATCTCACCGGTGTTCTTTCCATCTCTTATAAACAAGGAAGCAAGAAGACCTTCGTTTGTTGCAGAATTATAGAAACGCAAATTATTTTTATTGGCGAAAGCACGCACGCGCGCAAGGATTTCAGAAGATTTTTCAGATTGTAAAAAACATTCTTCGACATCAAAAATATCAATATGCTTGCCGGCAGGATGTAAACCTAATCTCAAACCGGTGTCTTCTTTCGATTCATTGCCAAAAGAAAACTCCATCTTGTTGCGATAAAACCATGGGTCTTGGCATCCGATTATAGGTCGTACCAATTTGTCGACATTGGTTAAGCCGCCTGTATGTGCCATAGCTTCCCGAACTTGATCTTCTTTAAATTTAAGCTGATCTTCATAAGTTAGCATCTGCCATTTGCAACCGCCGCATTTTCCGAAATGTTTACATTTCGGGGTGATTCGCGACGGGGATGGTTCGAGAATTTTCACGACATCGGCCTCTGCATAATTTTTCTTAATTTTTTTAAGTTGTGCTTCGATTTTATCTCCCGGAACGACACCATCTACAAACACGCGGAAGCCGTTATCTTGCGCGCGTGAAGAATTTCTTGCGACATAAGATGCGTCTTCTTGTTTGAGTGAAACTACATTTTCAAGTATACCCAAACCTTGACCGCCGAACGCAAGTTTTTTGATTTCCAGATTTATTATTTGACCTTTTTGCATAAGCATAAGTAAACTTTAAACTGTAATGCTCAAAATCACAATCCTAAAAGTCGGCAAGACGAAAAGTGAATATTGCGCTCTGGAAGCGGAATTTATCAAACGACTCGGTGCTTTTGCGAAAACAGAAGTTAAAGAAATCAAGGAAAGCAAAAAAGAGGTCATGCCGGCGATTGCGGAAGAAAGCGCTATGATTTGCAAAAACTTACCGCAAAATTCATACATAATTGTGCTAGATCGTGAGGGGAAACAATTTTCGTCAGAAGAGTTCGCGCAGATCGTTAAGACACAGAGGGATTTCGGAGAGAGTTCAATCACATTTATTATCGGCGGACCTTATGGATTATCTCAAGACCTGGTCAAGAAAGCGCACTTGAGGTTGTCTTTCTCGCGCATGACTTTTACGCATCAATTCGCGTATGTATTGCTTCTTGAACAGGTTTTCAGAGCGTATACTATAGTTTCGAATAAAAAATACCACTACTAGACAACTATCATGATTCTTAAGCTTCTCACCATAATCGCACTCATCATTTCCCAGATATCATCAGTGTTTTTGCAAGACAATTTTTTCGAGATACAAAAAATATACGAAATAATTAATAAGATCCATTTTCGCGCACCCGAAGTTGAGATCGCACCACAAGATCCTACAGAAATTTTCCTTTTCGGCGACATGATGCTAGGTCGTTACATCGCCACACTGAGAGGCAGATATGCGGAATCGGATCCGACATTCCCTTTAACTCATCTTCCCGAAATAATTGCAGCTTATTCGTCAGATCCGGAAGTTGTGGCGGTTAATATGGAAGGACCAATAACCGATGAGACAATTTCTTATTGCGACTTGTGTTTCAGCTTCGATCCGGAAGTCGCAACACTAATAAAATCACAGGGGATTACACTCGCGAGTCTTGCCAATAATCACATGCGCAACCAGGGGCAAAACGGATACGAAGATACAAAAACATATCTGACTGAAGCCGGAATAAACTATGTTGGAGTACCAAACGAGATAAATGAATTTTCAAGTTATATTCAAGAAGTTAACGGGATAAAAATTGGATGGCTTGGATTCAATGAGGTGGAAGCGGAACTCGATTACACACAAGCGATTGAACTTACAAAACAAGTGGTGGAAGAGGCGGATTTTACAATCGTGATGATCCACTGGGGAACGGAATATGTGAACACGCCCAATTCCAAGATTCAGGATTACGGACATCAATTCATAGATGCGGGAGCGGATGTGGTTTGGGGTACTCATCCTCATGTAATTCAGTCGATTGAAAATTATGGCGATGGTATGATTTTTTATTCGTTAGGTGATTTCGCATTTGATCAGTATTGGTCTGCCGGGACGCAAGAGGGGCTTGGAGTTATGATAAAAATCGAGGATTCGGTTGATGATCCGGTTTTTACGCTAATCCCTATCAAGCTTACGGATAATCAAGGCGATCCGTATTTGATGGAAGGTGAGCAAAAAGCGGATATGCTGGCGCGTCTGAAAAAATATTCGGAAACGATCGGAACGGCGATAGACGAAAATATGAATTTCGATGACGGGATTCTTAAACCATGGTAGCCGGTAGCGAAGCGGACGGCCTCTTTATTATAAGCTTGTTTTTCGCCAGAAAAACTCCATAATTCCACCAGATTCCTAGCGGCCTAGCGCCTAAAGCCCTAACTAACTACCTCTCATGCGCAAATCTCTTCTCACCGGTCTCAGCTTCGGCCTTACATCCGGTATCATCACAACTCTCGGTCTTATAGTCGGACTTCATTCCGGTACGCATTCGCAAAGCGTAATTATCGGAGGCGTTTTGACTATAGCGATAGCTGACGCATTTTCCGATGTGCTTGGGATTCATGTTTCACAGGAATCCGAAGGCAAAAAATCGATTAAGGACATTTGGGAATCGACTTTTTCAACTTTCTTTTTTAAGTGTATTTTTGCACTTACTTTTGCGATACCGATAATACTTCTTCCATTGGATATTGCTATTTGGGTGAGTATAGCGTGGGGGCTTTCACTGCTCGGTATTTTCAGTTATTTTATAGGTAAAAACGGGAGAGAGAAGAAGCCTTTTCATGCGGTTGCGGAACATATGATGATAGCGATTGTCGTTATAGTTATAACTCACTATGTAGGAGACTTAATTTCACAACTTTTCGGTGCATAATATGAATATTGGTTTAAGAAAACTTACGCTTAAAGATGCAAAAGATATTTACGAGAATATAAATGATCCGGTCGTTTCGAGATGGACAGCTCTTATCCCATATCCGTATCCGAAAGATCTCGCTAAGAAATTCATAAGAAGCTCTCAATATCAAATCAAAAAAGAAAAGTCTCTCATTTTGGGAATCGAGTTGCTTGAAAATAAAAAAATAATAGGAGTGATAAGTTTGATGCATATAAATAAAATCCATAAACGAGCGGAAATAGGATATTGGCTCGGTAAAAAATACTGGGGGAAAGGGATAATGAAACAAGCGGTTAAGGAAATTTTGAAAATAGCTTTCGGTGAAATGAAACTGCATCGCGTTTACGCGAAAGTTTTTGAGGAAAACATCGCCTCGAGAAAAACTGTGGAAAAATGCGGTTTTCAGTACGAAGGATTACACAAAGATTCGTGTTTCAAAAACGGAAAATACAGAAGTGTGATTACTTATGCGATTCTAGGCAATTATTCAAAGGACTAATCTCGTTTTCGAAATCTGCGGAAAAATCCAAGTCCGGAAACAAACATGAGTAGAGCAGATAAAGGATTTTTCAACATGTGACTTGCGACATGATTGGTTGCAAGAACATGATCGATTTCATCACGTTGTCGAACCTGATCTTTATCTCCGGATAAACTGGGACCAGTATTACTAAATACAGCATTTTCTTGATCTCTAAATAAGGATTCCAAATATTGCAACGAAAACAGTTCGTCAGAATTGGCAATTCTGATATCGGTTGTTTCGGAAACATCTTGAGATGATTTTTCTCCGCCAAAAGCCATATATCCAATTTCGGCGTAAGTAACTATGTTTTTGACCTGTCGGTTGATCGTTAATTCATAAACGCCACCTGTCTTATCATCAGCAATTTCTTTGTCGCTCTCAATCAAGAATTTAATCCATTCCCCTGGGTGGTTAGAATTTTTGAGGAATTGTTTAAGTTTATTCGGGAACTCACTTGTGTTATCACATAGCAAAATTTCCTCGATAAAGTATTGCTTTTCCGCATCATTAATTTTTAAATCCTTAAGCAGAGTAGTGAATAATTCTTTGAAATCTATTTCCGGATCTGTTTCACTAAATACAGCTTGCATAATATAACCCATACCATCTGTGGCAATTCCCTTTTTCTGAATTTCTCGAGTTACAGCTTGCAAAACGATACCTTGTTCTACATATGTATCAGACTTGGAAGCACTTACGTTAGCAGTTGGTTCGACTATCCAATGAGGAACCCCTATTTCAAACTGTAGCGTATGAGCGTATTCATGAGCAGTAACTGCCTTTTTCTCTGCGGGATCTGTCACGGTTTGATTAATAGCAAAAAATGACGGGAATACGCTTTTAGGACCACTGTAATACAAACCTTGGCCTAAAGATGCTTCATCAAGATAAGCAGTATTCAGTGCTACTCCGCGTATACCTGTGGAATAAGTACCTGCTTTAAGGTCGCATGAAATAACATGAGATGGCGGAACGTCATGGGCCTCTATCTGTACGCCAAATCCCTCAAGCCTGGTATTAACTTCTGTAGTTACTTCTTGTAACATTTGGATGTCAGCATCATTTTCGGCAAAAGTTGCGAATTTAGGACTGCCACAAACTGCTGCAGCCACTTCTTTATTCGTAATACGAGCTTCTCCCAAAACTTCTTCTATAGAGTTAGCGGAAACACACATAAGCCCGGTACCAAGAACAGCAGGAATAACAGGAAGTCCGGACTTGAGAGATAGATGTGGTAATCGTAAGTTCCTACCAGTTGGGATATATGATCTAAAATCGGGTAAGTGGATTTTCCTACGAGGAGTATCCACGCCAGATCTATCACTAGGACTAGACCAGTTGTGTAAAGGTTGTTTCTTTATGGCTTAAAAGTTAAAAATTGATAGCAATGCTACCATAAAAGCAAAAAAAGTCAAGGTATTAACATCGAGATACTTTTATGGTATAATAAACAAAGTAAAAAATTAAAAACAAAAATACATGCAATTTATTTCTTACGGTGCTGCACGGGAAGTTACAGGTTCGAAACATATGATTATCGTAAATGGCAAAAAGGTTTTGCTTGATTGCGGAAGTTTCCAAGGTCATAGGGACGAAGCAAAAGAAAAAAACAAAAACCTTCCGTTCAAGGCTGCAGAACTGGACGCTGTCATTCTGTCACACGCTCATATCGATCATTCAGGAAACTTGCCAACTCTTGTGAAACAAGGTTTCAAGGGTACGATTTATTGTACGCAGGCGACAAAAGATCT
>JBAYGX010000065.1:0-8139 GCA_041666465.1 Candidatus Altimarinota bacterium | reverse complement strand
TAAATACTCCCTTGCAACACACCACTTCAGAAACGCTTTTAAGCCTTTATAGTAATGCAGGAAGGTATCAGCGGTCCATTTACATTCCAAGCGTCCGTAGAACAAGAAAGACCTTAAATTTTCAGTGTTTATGTCGGTAGGTTTATTCAACTGTCCGTTACAATGCCTCCGGTATCGTCTAAACGAATGGACATACCATCTAACAGTAGCTTTTGAGCAATTCCGAATGACGAACGATTCTTGGCAGAATTGATCGTGCAGATTTTGTAATTCCATGTTTACAATAAATTACCGAGTACCATTAGCCTTTGGCTATTAGTCCTCGGATGACCATGGAATTCCTGCTTTTTGCTTTAGGCTAGCCAATGTGGAGCCACCTCCCGGATTTGAACCGGGGACCCACCGCTTACAAGGCGGTTGCTCTACCACTGAGCTAAGGTGGCACTTTTGCCAAGACCAATAACCTAAAGTGCGCAAATGATATGAAAATCGAACTGCATTGTCAAACTTGTAATGCGTATTCTCGTTTCTGCCGACTGTTGCCTTGCGTCTTTATTCGCATGGGTCAATCCCGCATGTTATAATTTTATCGTCATCTAAAAAACACCATGTCCATTACCGACATCTACAAATTCCTCTCAGGTCATAATATCTCTTATGAGAAATTTGATCATCCCGCCGTATCTACTTGCGAGGCGGCGGAAAAGCTTTGTCCGAAAATGCCCGGCACTCCGATAAAAAATCTTTTTTTGCGCGATAAAGATGGCAAGAAACATTTTCTTGTTGTGGTTGGGTACGAGAAGAGTGTCGATTTAAAAGCACTTAAAACCGTTCTTGGCGTCGATAAATTAAGTTTCGCATCTCCTGAAAGATTGATGAAATATCTCGGCGTTGAGCCAGGATCCGTTACCTTGCTCGGACTCGTCCACGATATCGATAAATCCGTGCAGGTTTTTATAGATGAAAAACTTTGGGGACAGTCTTTCCAGTGCCACCCTCTTGTAAATACAGCCACGCTTGTAATTTCAAACGAAGGCATAAAAAAGTTTTTCGAATCAACAGGACATAATTTTAATTTAATAAATGTTCCACAGGCCGGAACGGCCAATATTATAAGTTAATTGCCAAAGGCAATCTCCTTTTATGGACATCCGTTTAATCCGAAAATCCGAACCACTCTCCAAGCATTGTACTTTCCGCGTAGGCGGATTTGCCAAATATTTTTACGAAGTTGAAAATACCGACGACATTCCGGACTTGGTAAAGTGGGCTTATAAAGAAAAAATTCCGTTTTTTATTTTCAGCGGAGGGTCGAATGTGCTTTTTAAGGATATTGGTTTTGAGGGATTGGTTTTGAAAATTACCGCATCTCAAATTACAGTCGGTAAGACGCAAATTACGGCAGAGGCGGGCGCAAAACTTGCACAAGTCGTGAAGACGGCATGTGAAAACAATCTTGGCGGGATTGAGGAATTTATTTCCATTCCCGGGTCTGTCGGTGGGGCTGTTCGTGGAAATGCCGGATGTTTTGGAAAAGAAATTTCTTCAGTTTTAAAAAACGCTTGGATCTTAAAAGCCGGCCGCGTACAAAAAGTCGGAAAAGATTATTTCCATTTTGCCTATCGTTACTCGTCCTTAAAAGATACTCATGAAATTTTATTAAAAGCGTCTTTTTCAGTTCATAAAGGTTGCGATAAAAAACGCATGAAAGAAGTTCTCGCGGGACGAAAAGGAAAACAACCATGGGGATTGTCGGCAGGATCTTTTTTCAAAAATCCCGGACAGTCTGCAGGCGCCTTAATTGAGCAATGCGGGCTCAAGGGACATGTGTTTGGCGGAGCGCAAATAAGTGAAAAACATGCGAACTTCATTATGAACTTGGGCTCGGCAAAAGCTTCCGACATACTCGCCTTGGCGAAAATGGCACAAGACGCAGTTAAGACTAAATTCGACATCGACTTACAGCCCGAAGTGCAGATTGTTGGCTAGAGGAAGCCGTGTTTTTGTCGCACGATTTTGTGCATATTTTTTGACGCGCCTGAACCCCGAATTATTTCCGTTTCGTGTCAATGGGTTTTAGATACAGTTCAGGTTGAAAGTTAACTGCAATAACAGTAATTTGTGGCTCGGAGATCAATATAAAAACTTAACAGTTTCCCTATGAAGACAACATCATTCAACCGCGAGTTGCTGAAGGACATCCTCATTTTTGGAGGAATCCTTACAGTATTGGTTGTTCTCTGGAACTTTGTCGGTATCCCTGGCGCTCATGCTGCGCTTATCGATTCAACCGATAGTCCGGAAAACATCACTGCTGCAACGGGCGGTGCGACAAGTTTCCGCACTCTGGCAAGAACAATCGTAAACTGGTTCTTGGGATTTCTTGGATTTATCTGTGTACTTATGATTATTTACGGAGGCATTTTGTATGTAACATCCGGAGGTGAAGAAGAGAAGACAGGCAAGGCAAAGAAGATTTTATTGTACACAACGGTTGGTATCGTAATCATTCTATTATCATTCGCCGCTGTAACGACGATCCTTTCAGGAGCAGGAACAGGTGATGAAACCGTGACCTAGTTAAGACCACCCGCTAATAAACTTTAGCGTAAAAACAAAAACAAAAGACCCCCCGTACGGGGGGTCTTTTTATAAGAGCTGCTTGACATTCGGCGTTTTGGGTGCTATAAGTTAAAACTTAATTATTAATTTGCGTATATGGTGCCATTATCTCAACCAAGAACACTTGAAATATCTGAAATTCCAAATTTACTAGCTGAATATACCGGATTGGTTTACGCACGATTAGATCGTTACGACTGGACTTTAAATATGTCCGATTCATTGGTAACGATATATGATTTTGAACTCCGCACTCCTGTTCAAGAATTAGCCGATACGGCTAATGAAAAATACATTACTTATTTGGAAAGCCTTGGGATGGATTATTCTGCTATAATGTCAGAATGGCAAAAAATTGAACCGGTACTAAATGCCTCCCCAACATCATTTCTTACGCCAACACAGCGACTTAGAATTGCAGCAGTATTTGAAAATATAAGACAGCCTTTAATTGCGAGAAAAGTTAGACTTGTAGATTATTATCTTGATAGACTAACAGAAGTAGCCTCTCTAAATGGCGAAGGTGAAGAATGGCCTGGGCAACATGATTATATGAAAGATTGCACTCGTTCAGAAATCTCACGATTCGCTCAATCAGGATTATTTACATACGAAGAAGTCGGGACGACATGGCACAAGTTATATATAAATATGCTGACGCGATATAAAAATTTATTTCGTGAACAAAGAAAAAAAAGAAAAGAGTTTTTAGATGAAAAAGTTTGGTTTGGTTTGATTCAATTGTACGCATGTTGAAAGATCTAAATAAGATAGGTTGTCCTGAAATTCTTGGTCTAGATGATTTAGAAATCAGACAACTCCAATGTTTCATGCGATGGAACAGCTACCCGCCGACTAGAGAAACTGGTGGTCGTGAAAGCCGCACAGTAATACAGTGGGACAGCGCCCTTGATGAGAAAACCATGGGCAGAGAAGACCAAATCATTGCATCGTATCGACTTCGTAGTAGAAATCCATCAATAGAATTATTTTTACAACAAGCAGGTTTAGGCGCGCTTGGAAATGCTACTGCACCGGACAACTCGTCCCGACCGGCGATTTAATTTTGGAACGCAGATCGAAGAAATCTTTTATGTGCTCTTTCGTCCCTCTCGTATCATTTTTAATGATTATTTTATCGTCCTCTATTCTCAAAATATCCCTAAACCAAACAACTCTTTTTTCCAGACTTATGAACAGAAATTTTTTCACAATATAAAGTTGCGTAAGGGAACCGATCTCGGTATCAAAAATGAAATCCTCAACAAATCCCATGAATTTTCCATCTTCTTTATAAACCTCTTTGCCGAAAATTTTTGTTCTTTTTGGATTGAAACTTGAAAGCTTAATCAATTCTTCGCGATCGATTATTGCCGTTTCATCGACTATTTTCACCCATTCGTGCGTCCACTCGCGTATATCCGTTATTGGGATGATTTTTTTGGAAATAAAAAGTCCTAGTGCCAAAATTGCGCCCGAATCGGGATTGATAATTATATCCCTCAAAAGCGCGACCGGCTCTTCCGCTTGCTCGCTCACGATATGGGTCCCGACAGCTTTTAGAAATGTTAGCTTCATCGCACTTAAGATTAGGACAGGTTGGGTATTTGAGTAAAGCTCGTTTTGATGTAAGATTCCGCGTGCAAAAAACAAATTGGGGATGTAGCTCAGTTGGCTAGAGCGCGGCATTCGCATTGCCGAGGTCGTGGGTTCGACTCCCATCATCTCCACCACAAAGTAGCGAGATTTGCGTCACGAAGCGGAGCGAAGTTGAGCTCTGCGAACCTTCGCGTAGCGGAGTGGGATTCTCAAGAAATAAGGAAGTCGATCCCGTCTGCGGGAGAGACGACTTATTTCGTAGAGAATCAAGCAAATCCCTATTGCAAGAAAGCGAAGCGGTTTTGCGCTAACTAAACTTCTTTCAATGGGGGAGATTTGCGTCACGAAGTTTTCTCCTCGAGGAGAAAACTCATACGATGATGCAGGCAAACTCTTGGTAGACCACCTATTTCCCCTTCCCCGCCTTTCTTTTTTGTGATATAATTTACAGATATAAAAAAACATTCGAATGGCTGATATCACGGCTCAAATTCAGGCGTTTACTTGTATCGGAGAAGAGGCGAAGAAAAAAATCATTGCCGCTTGCGCGAGTTTGGATGATGCGAAAGCACAAAAGGTGATTGCCATTTTGACGCAAGGGGAAGCCAAAAAGAAGGCTCTTGGTGACGAACGCGATTCGCAAGTACTCGGACTTGTCGAGCAACACCTGAAAGAAGTTGACGAGTTCAGGAAAGGGCCTTTAAAGCAAGGAGTGAAACAGGCGGAAATAATTATACATACCGGCGAAGATAAGACGGCTGAAGATTTATTAAAAGGGATCTAAATGTTAAAATTGATTGATACAAACAGGTGGTTGTGCGGGGAAAAGAGAGTGGTTTTCATGACCCCACCGGAGGCTGTCCCTGTCCCTGTCAAAGTTGAAACCCCGACTCCTACCGCCGAGAAAACAGATGCACAGTTAAAACAAGAGGCGATCGACACCAAAAAAGCTGCATTGGCCGGCAAGGTGGAATCCGCAAAAGGTGTGGTTGCAAATTTAAGGGCGCTGTATGGAGAGAATGAACAGGCAGTCGATACAGATACCTCAAAAGATACCGAAGTGAAAACCCTTTGCGATGGTTTGAGCACAAAACTTGACGGGATGGATGCGGCATTCACGGCAGGTGTCACGAAAGCAGATTTCGATTACAAAACCGGACTTGATACCCTTGAGGCAACACTTGTTGCGGAAGTTTTGGCTATTAAACCTGAAGGGGCAGCTACTGAACTGGAAGCCGGAATCAAAGAAGATGTCGGAACCGTCGTCGGAAAAACGGTTGAGCAGGTCGCTACCGATTTAACGCAACTTGAAACCGCACGCGACGCAGATAAAAAAGCTTTTGAAGATGCCAAATCGAAAATTTCAGAATATGAAGAGTTCATAGTTGACTATGTCAACCTTAATCCCGATAAAGCACAGGCTTTCGCGGCTCTTAATCCTATTATCAATGCATTAAAACAAAATCCCGTATATTTAAAAAATGGTATTAATATAGATCCTGTTGCCTTAACCGAAGCTACTGCCGCGTTGGATAAAGCTTTTACGGAAAAGGTCCAAGCTTTAACCGGTAAATCTTATGACCAATTAAAAGCTGAAACTATCCATGTTTCCGAAGCCCAACTTAAAATCGGGAGAGATATACTCGGAGCACGCAGAGAGACTCCGACTTCTTTCAACGGCGGGAATATCATGGGTACCGAAGGGCTTGCCGCACGAGGCATAACAGATGCCGAACATTTCAATATAAAATCTTTTGTCGAACAACCCAAAGGTGAGCCGCTTGCTGTCGAAGTAATGGATTATAGCGAAGTTTCTTTCAGGCAAGTATTTGCAGATCAAGCTGCGTTTGCAAGAATGTACAAAGGCATAGACCTTCCCGAGAAAGGACAGACCAAAACCGTACCGGAAGTAAAATGGCTTCCGACAAGCATGCCCTCTCCGTTTGGCGGTTTAAGGAGAGAGAGGTCGTTAACAATTAGTGTCGATAAAAAAAGTGGGGCGATAACTGTTGATGTTTCCAAAATACAATTCGGAGAACCTCCTAACCAGAGCTCGGAAGTCAAAATCCCTTTTAAGAAACCTATAGATCAATTGACTGTCAGAGATGCCATCTGTCCTAATAATGATTACAAGCCTGGATCCGGAACCGATGGCGCGGCTTTCGAAGCCGGATCGGAATCCGGTGAAACGGCAGAGGCATATTTGGCAAAACTTCAGCAATATAAAGAGATGGCGAGCCCGGAAAATCTTAAGAAACTGGATGCTTTCAAAGAAGTATCTGATAAATGGCCTGTATATTTACAAGATCGCTTGAACAGCTGTCGTCAACTGCCTGACAGAATTGACGATATTAAGGATGCCTTTAAATCAAATCAATCACTTCCTGCTCTTGCCAAGGAAATGGAACAACTTTCCAAATACGACACTCTATTAAAAGTTCTGGCAAAACCGACTCCTACGGAAGATGATTTCAGCCAAGTGCCCGAACTTAAGGAGTATTACGACTTGATGGATAAAGATAAAGGTCTGAATTACGGCGAGGGCGCAAATGCGCGCGGAGGATATGATATCGGACAGTTTGAATCGGATTTTGACGAGGCGGGTAATATTTTAAATAATAAGTTTCTTGATAATCTTGGCACCCCACATGTCAGCCTTGTTGGCGTTCATATGGTTTTTGCCTTGGGTCAAAATTCTCAAAAATCCGTTAGTGGAACATTCACCCTCCATGTGAATGGTTATGAAGGAGAAGACCCTATTACATTTTCATTCAGTAATGTTAGTGGCGGAACTTGGGAAAAGGCTGTTGCTCAAGCAATGACAAATCTTACCGAGGACAAGAAAAAAGGTGGGACTTTGGACACCGTCGAAAAGCAAGAGAAGGCAAAAGAACATATGGAGTTTGTAAGAGGAAAGGTCGATGAGCGAGAAAAAGAAAACCTTGCCGACAGAATAAGGTCTATAGAAAGACATGGTACCGAAGATTATAACGCATTTGACGACCCGGATTACAAAGGCGATTCTCGGGCCAAAGTTGAGGCTGATATCAAAAATGATTTCGGGAATGTTTATGAATATGCGTATAACGAAGTTAAACCTGGTAAATGGGCCGCTGTCAGGCTATGTGAGCGCGGAACAACTCCGCTGGCAGCCGATGAAAAATTCGGTAATGCGGTAAATCATTCGGAAAAAATCTTGGTAGCACATGAACAGGGAGAAGTTGACGAAAGAGAGTTGAAGAATCTTGCTAAAAGACAAGAAGGTAAACCGGAAAGCAATCCGGATTATGAGGGGATTAGCAACGAGGCCGTTGTTGCGGCGATTACGGCGGAGCACGGAGATCCGGCTGAGTATGATATACGATTAGTTGATAGTGGTGGATATGTTGCGATTAGGAAGTGTCCGAGGGGAACGCCTGGCGGAGAAGCAAGTGGGAAGTTTGGCGAGGCGGCGGGGTTGGTCAGAGAGGGTAATGAAAACCTTCTTTCTCCGGAGCTGATTGATCAATTACGAGAAGACCACAATATTATTGTAACCGTTGAAAACAGTGGGATTACAAAAATCGATACATCTAGAGTTTATCTCCAAACTATAAATGGTGACGGGTTCGTTTCCAGCCAAGTCCCGGAATTATTATTGGAA
The DNA here is from genome assembly GCA_041666465.1 of Candidatus Altimarinota bacterium. Lineage (GTDB taxonomy): Bacteria > Patescibacteriota > Gracilibacteria > UBA1369 > UBA12470 > XYC2-FULL-41-22. The sequence goes on along the minus strand of JBAYGX010000065.1, from coordinate 275 downwards.
GGAAAGGTACTTAGTTCTGTAACAAGAAATTCTGATGGAGTGGCGATTTTCCATTTGATAGATTCTAATTCTGGCAAAGAAGAGATTGTTATTTTTTCAACTGAAGCGCAAATGCCTACAGATTATTCACCTTCTAATCTTGAGGAAGGGGTCACTACTCGATCTGAAGAAGCCGATAATCTCGGAGTTGGTGATGACGAAATTGTTTCGACAGACTTGGGAACAGATGTTGCCTATCAGAATGTACTTCGAGGACAATTAAAAACTAATCTTGG
>JBAYGX010000064.1:0-8345 GCA_041666465.1 Candidatus Altimarinota bacterium | reverse complement strand
GCACGATCCGGATGCTATTGTTGGCTTGTGCAAGGAGCATCATCAACTCGCGCATTGCGGACTTATAGAGAATGAGGAAAAACGGCCTTACGAGTGGAAATTACGAACCGAACCCGACAAAACTGACCCGCGATATAGAATCGACCAGCTAGTTATGAATTACAGAGGGTCTTAACGTGCTGACTCTCTTTCAGCGGACACACTAGCGTTTGATCTTTAGTTTGTACGATCACCATCCCTCTCATCCCGAGTACATTCAGTTTTTTATCCGAATAATTATAAATTAAATTCCCTTCGCTCGACAAGACGTTTACGTCTCCTTTTATCACATTTTTTCTCGTGTCGCCTCCAGCCAATTCTTTATACAGAGTCTCCCAAGTTCCGATATCACTCCATCCAAGATTGGCTGGCAATATCTGTACTTCTTCCGGTTTGAGTTTTTCCATTATTGCATAGTCGATTGAGATTTTTTCACATAAAGGATATTCGGTTGCCACTTTCCCGGGTGCCTTTTGAATTTTTATCATCCGTTTATATGTATCCGGAAGGTGAATAGCAAAACGGTCCAGAATATCTTTTACTCTCCAAACAAAATAGCCGGTATTCCAGAGATAGCTGACTTCCGCGACATATTTTTCTGCGGTTTTCAGATCGGGTTTTTCCGTAAATTTTTCAAATTCAAAATAATCGTTTCCTTTTATTGTGCCTTTTCTGGAGCCTATGCGTACATATCCGAAGTTGGTATTTGGTTCGCGAGCTTTTACCTCAATGATATTCAAAGTGTGGTCGCGAAGGGCGAGAGCCTCGGCGGATTTCAGTTTGGAGGCGAACTCTTTTGTGTCTTGAACCAAATGGTCGGCGTAAACGATTGCCATGACCTCTTCCGGATAGTCGCGGGAAATTATCGTGGCCGCGAAGGCGATGCAGGTTGCGGTATCGCGCATTGCCGGTTCGATTATGATGTTTTTCTTAGGGATTTTCGGGAGTTGCTCTCGGATATATTTCAGGTATTTCGCGTTTGTTGCGATATAGATGTCTTGCGGTTTAAGAAAACCGAGACGGTTTGCTGCTTCCTGAAGTAGAGTCTTATTTGAAGTTAAGGCGTGAAATTGTTTAGGTTTTTCTTCTGTTGAGAGAGGCCAGAGGCGTGTGCCTGCGCCTCCTGCGAGGATGACGGCTTTCATGGGGAGGAAGTTAGTAACTTACAACTTACAACTGGTAATGAAGAGAAGAGAACTTCGGATATTTTAATCGAAAATTCCATCGGGAGGGGAGAAAGGGGTTGACAGGAGGCGGAATTTCAGGTTTAATTCATGCCTTTAATTTTGTGTGATTTGAGTCCTACTTTTCGACATATTGATGACGATGATACTGATGATACTGATGATGAATCGGGTTCTGAAGATGTCGACGAGTCTGATTTTAAGTATGCTTATAGGGAAATTCGGCGAGAATTGAAGGGTGTCGGTAGTCCTGATGCTTTTCAAGATTCACTTATGATTGTTTCTGGACATGATGGTTCTTTAATGATGCCTGATTTTGATTGTGGTAGTCGTCGTCTATATGGTTGTTTTAGTGATTTCCATGGGTCTTGGCATGGCATTAGTAGGCGGAATGCCGGTAGTTTTTTCAAATGTTTTCGTGAGAAGCTGGGTGCCGGAATTAGGGAAGGTTCTTTTGGTGTTGATGGTGATACATTGTCGGTTACTCCATCAATTCGTAGGTGTGTTAGTCCTAAGCCGGAAGATATGGTTTTCGGGCTTATGGTTGGGCAGGAGATGGCTGAGTATGTTCCGTATTATGCTATGAGAGATGAGCTTATAATTGGAAGGGTTCTTCCTCATCTTTGTGGTAAAAAATATGCCAATCCTTTCGAGTTTGCTTATGATTGTATTCGATATATTAAAGGATATGCGATGGCCGCACTTGGTAGTGATCATAGGCTTATTTCTTTTGATTGGATTGAGGGTGTAGTTAAGGATTTGGCTCGACTTGTTGGGAATTGTGCTCCTAAAAGATTGAATAATCCTAAAAAATACGATCTTGCTAATGTGAAGAGGAAGGTTTTTTACGATAAAATTGTTGATGTTTTTGGTGATAGTGGTGAAAATGCGGAGATTGTTATGTTTTTGATGGAGAATTTTCGTTCTTTTGGTAATCTTGAGATATTTGATGATGCAGAGCTTGTTGAACTTCTTCGGAAAATTCCAGATTGGGTGAAAAATGGTTTTGTTATAGATCGTGCAAGTGGTTTGTGTCGATCAATTGCATTGAAAGCTTCTTTAAGGATTTGTGATAATGTTTATGGAGTAGCTGATAGACCTTGGTGGTTTAAAGAAGATGAAGATTTGGTTAGATTTTTTGATCTCGAGAGTCAGAATGTTTCTGTTAGAGATGGTAAGTTGCAAATTGGTGTTTGCGAGGAAGGGTTTGGCTTGGTTGAAAAAATAAGTGAAGTTTCAGGACCTTATTTCGTACATGCTTGTGATCTTTACAAGGAGGCTGGTTATCGAGTTGTGGATGCCGGCTTGTCTTGTGAAGATGCCATTTCGATTACTTCTGATATTGCGAAGTGGTATGGCGTTTATAATGTTCCCAGAGGCGCTCGTGTCGTCGAACATCTTTTGGCTGTTTTGTCGCAATCAGGATCCAAAGAGGAAGTTGTTTCTGTGTTTAGAAGACATTTGGAAAGATATAAACCTTCATCGCCTTTTATGGGGAAGATGGAAGGTGATGCGACTTTGCAAATGCCAGGGTTGCAGCTGTTGTTGGGGGTTGCGAAAGGTGAGGTTGTTAATGAAGGCGAGGAGGGGAAAGATGAATTTAACTTGGCACCTTCCGATCTTGGAGTTGTTCATGATTTTTTACAAATACCTCTTGCGGAAAGAGCTGCTGTGAGGAATCCGTTGTTGCCTTGTCAGTATGAAGATCGGCGTCATCAAATGCTTCTTACCGGAGCAACTCCTTTGATGATTGAAGATCATTCTCCTCAGGGGGATGGGATGAACGGTGGAGTATATGTCCAATACATGAGTTTCGATCAACAGTTACGGGATGAAGTTAATGATTATAGAGGCAGAGAGGTTTCTGCTGTTTATTTCAACCTTTTTGCTCAAAAAATGCGAGATCCTTTGGCTCCACCGAAGGGACTTCTAAAGGCATTGTCTAAATTGGCAAGTATAAATATTCCTATGAAGATGACTTCCGGTTGGCGTGGATTTACCGGATTTGTTTCTGATGATGAATCGGGTTTGGAAGGTTTCAGTAATGAGGTTTTGAGATATTTCGGCTTGGTTTCGTTGTTTGATGCTAGAAATATGGGGCTTGTTACCGATGAGCAGGTCTCAACAGTTTTGGATATGATTGCGGTTGAGAGACCTGGGCACGATGAGGATTGGGCTGAGGTTAAGAAGCTTAAAGATGAGGAAAAACTGCAGAGATCTTACTTGGGATTGCCAGAGCGGGATCGTTCGCTTGTTTATGATGTTGATCAGGTTGATTATAAAGCTGGGGAAAGCTTGGATGAGGTTTCAAAAGAGGAGATTGGATTGCTTGGGGTTTCGGGTGATATGAAAAGGTTGTGGGAGAGTCCGGATGATGAACTTAATAGAATAATTTCCGATAGCTCTTGGAAATGGGAATATCGTAAGTTAGCGAAAGAGGTTTTAGAAATGAGAACGGAAGGTTATTCACTTGACGATCTTTTTTATAGATTTTCCGGTGGTGAACTCGCTTTTATTAGGGATACTCGCCATAGTTGTGTTGATGAGCGTCGGAGTAAAAAAGAGTTGTATGTTGATGATGACTTTGCGGGATGGAGTCGTTCTCAGGCTACGAGAGTTCTTGATTTGCGGTCCAGACATCAAAAAGCTGTGAATCGGGTTTGTCGTTTAAGGGCGCAAGGGTTTAGAAGTGTTGAAGGTGCCACTGTTTATAAGCCTGATTATGGTGGGATTGATAAAGAGGCTACTGCTAGGAATTTAAGCATGGTTGGTCGGGCTTCCGGTGCCGGTGAAGGAGCTGCCAGATGGTATGTGGAATATACTTGGGGGAAAGGTAAAATTGCTACATTGCATCAATCTGCTGAAGAAAAAGATAAAGCTCATATTCATAGACTTTATGATGTTACCGGTCCACTGTCGGATGTTGGGATTGCTCTTTCCGATGCTATGAATTTGGTTAAGATGGGAGTTCTTACGGTTTCGGATTTGCAAGTTTTTGCAAGAGCTCAATTGGAGTCTCTTATGGAGATTGGCTCTGTTCGTTATCAGCCTGTTACCCCTGAAGAGTGTGATAAACGAGGAAGGATTGGTGATGAAGCTAGGAACTATAATTTCAAACAGCCGATTGATCCGAAAAAGGTTGACGCAATGATAGCCAGAGGTGTTTTAAATATTGGTGCTTTTCGCGAAACCATCAGGGATTTCAAGGATGTTGCGAAAACTACAAGTATTCTTTTATCTGTTGTTAAGCTTGAGGCTTTGTATGTTGAAGCCTTGGAGTCTGCCGATGAAGCGCTTGCCAGTGTTTCCGGAATGCTTGATCGGTCATGTGTTACTTTTTCACCAATTGCTGCTCGTGACAGTTTCCTTGATGGTATAAGGTCTGCGAGGGAAAAATTCATGAAAGGAGTTCAGGAATGTCAAGATAAAGTTGAGGCTTTGGATCCGGATATCGCCAAGTTTTTGAATTTTTCTATTCTTGGTGATCAGTTGGCTCGATTTGAAGAGGCTGTTATAAGATGGTTTTCGAAAATGGTTCCTAAGGATTCCGATGCTGGGATGGTTGCCCCTGCTGTTGTTATGTTGTATTCATCTTCTAGTGGTGGGGCTAGTAAAAGAAGTATCGGTTCTCTGGATTCAGCTAGATATGGTGTTTCTTCCCGTCATGAAGGTGGTCGGTTTGAAGAGATGCGACAATTGTCTGATGATATGTTAGATATTACATCCAGACTGTTGGCATATATTTGGATGACAGATCCTAATACCGGAGGAGATTTGGTTCGTAATGTGCAGAGGGTTTTGGAGTTGGAAGCGAATGCAGGTGCTGGTTCCACTGCGCTTGCGATTAGAGATCAAGTAGGGGGGCTTTCTTTGCTAGGTGCCAATTCCGCAAGAGCTCTCGACTTATTACTTCCTCAGGCAAGAGAAGCGATAATTAATGCTCGTAGGAGATCTGCGTATCTTGTAACTACAGGAGGGAAGGTCCATACCATGACGCCTATGGATCCGAGATATTTTGAACTTATTAAATCTGTTTTGGGGCTTAGTAATTCACCTTTTAGACTTGTTCATGGTCATAGTGATAAAACATTAGTTCTTCCTCCTACCTCATCATCTTTAGAAATGTCTTTATTGCTTAACGGATTGGTTCTTTTCGGAGTAATACCATTAAGAGTTGCAGATATTAGGCAGGGTGATGGGCGTGAAGATTCTTTACCGGATGCACAGATTTGTTTGCCGACGGGACGACTTAATGCGGAAAACTGTGCTTTCTTGGGAAGTTGTGTGCTTTTGGCTACGAATGATGGAGTGCAGAGATATTCGTTGGAAGCTTTTATGTCAAATAATAGCGGAGCTGAGACTGGTGCCAGGATGATGATTTATGATGGTGGTGCTGCCAATTTGCCTTTGCCTTTTATATATGGGCAAAACAATGGACGCGTTGATATGCTTGGTCGTAGGTCGGTGCTTGATATTGATAATTTACAGCTTTTGGGGACTGTTTTGTCACATTCGCAATTTGGTGGTCCTTTTGGTAAATTTGCAGATCCTTTTAAGAGAAGATTTTATAAAATATTGCAAAAATATAAGCTGACACATGTTGTTGAGGGATCTTTTGTGCATGATCGTCGTGCTTCTTATACCAAGAAAGAACAGATTGATCATTTGAAATGCGTGAATGATTGTTGTGGAGCTTGGAGTCGGCATAGGTTCTTAATTAATTCTGCTGTTGAGAGAGGAGTCGAACCTCCTGATGGAATTATATATGAGGTAAATAGATTGCTTAATGGATTGAGAGAGGCTGTTGAGGTGGAAGTTCGTGTTTTGCATGGGAAAGGGGAGTTTCGTGATGAACTTGATATTCTTCTTGCCGGGCAGGAATTATATTTGCGTGCAGCATAATTCGGGTGATATATTGAGATCCATTTAAAATTTAAAATTAAATCTTATGTGTGACAAAGTTGAGCATCGTCTAGATGGTAAAGGAAGGAGTCGCGTTGCCGGTCTTGCCGGCTCTGTTGCGTTTCCTCCTCCTCCACAAGTTGCTGTTGGTGCTGTTGTTCCCGAGGATCATTTGCTTGGTGTTGATGAGGTTGGAGATCCTTTCGTGGATCAGATTAGGAGTGGGGTTGGTGCGAAGGAAAAAGAGAAGGTGAGGGTTGGGGGAGGTTCTGCTAATGCGAATGCAGGAGGTAGACCAAAAAAAACTGGTGAAGTTGATCCTGCTTCCGGTAGTCCTAGGAAAGGAAGTGCCCCAAAAATTTTAAAACGAGAAAGAGGAGGTGTGGATGGTAGAGCTGAACAACCTTTTGAACATGTCTTTACTGGTAGTGATGATGAGAAAGAATCTGATCCGGGTAGGCATTTGGGAGAAGGTGTTAATCGTGGTCGTGTTGATGTTAATCCTCCTGCCGGAGGTGCCAGCGTTACGATCCATTTGGATGCGAGTGGTAAGGTTGTAGGTACTTCTGTTAAGCCTGGTTCTGAAATTATTGATGCGGAATTTGAGGTTGTGCCGCTTGAAGAAAGTGTTGGAGGTTCTAGTGTGGCACCAGCTTTGCCGGATGGAGTTGCCGGTCTTATTGAAGCAATGGAAGCTGTTAGTAGTGGCGGATCTGAAGGAGTCGGGTTGATTGAGGATAAAGGAGTAGTTGATGAAGAAGCGCCTCTTCAAGCTGTTATTTCTTCCGGAAGTGCTATGAATGTTGTTGATGGTGTTGTTCCAGAAGTTGATTCTGAACCTGATACCGCATCTCAGGTTACAGCTTTTTTAAGTAGTATTGATGATGTGGAGTTGATTCAATTGTTTGCCGAAGAGGCGATAGAATCTCATCAAGTTCTTGATGGAATATTGACGGTAGAAGTTGCAAATGTATTTTTGAGATTTTTAGGATATAAAGGTCCTGATTTGACAGAGGTGAGTTTGGTTCATACTTGTGATGAGCTAGTTCGTTTGCGTAGTTATCTCTTTAGTGTGGTTGAAGCTAAAAAATCTAATGTTTCTTCGGAGGTAATTGAAGTGGCTCCTGTGGTTGAGGTGTCGACAAGTGAACCTCCTGTTGAAGAAGTTATCAAAGGGGTTGTTAAAGATGTACACCAAGCCCGTGTTCCTTTGTCACCTACTGAATCTTTCTTGAGATATGTTGATTCGGTTGGCGATGATTTTGACCAGTGTTTGGCAAAGATTAGGGCTAGGGAAAAGAGTGAGGGTAAAAACTTGAGTAGGCCTGCAAAGGCTCGAGCATTTCAACTTGAGGCGGTTTCAGAAATTTTGAATCTTTTGGGATATCATGGAGCTGCAATTTCAAGTGTTTCTTTGGCTTGTCTTGATGAATTGCAGTTGTTATGTGCTAGACGGTTTACTAATGGTAATGTTGCGGTTTTGGATGGTCCTGATTTTCATCAAAGAGTTCCTTCATTTATTTTCCGACATGAAAGTGCGGCTAAGGCTGAGGCTGTTGCGGCAATTGAGGCTCAAAGAAGGCATGATGCTGCTCAAATTGCGCTGCAAAGAACTCACATCGTTTCTAAGGTTGCAGTTGCTGCTCCCGATGCAGTTAACGCGGCTAGAACAAAAGCTGATTTAATGCGATTTTTGGAAAGCCAAGGGAGAATAAGGAGTCGAGTAAATATAGGTCGTGATGGTAGAGAGGCTGTTGTTGCTGTTGAAAATAGGATTGTGGCAAATCTTGCAGAAAGACTTGGTATAACAATTGAGCCTTCTAGAGAATCATTTGCAACTATTGTTTCTCGACTTAGGGATGGTTTGGCTAAGATTGGAATTTCTGCTGAAGAGCTCAGTCGTTCCGATTCCGTGCCAAATTTCTTGAAGCCTAGATAACATCCGGGCGACTTCTTCCTTCTGGAGTTCTGGTTCTAGGTTCTATATCTGGTTTTCTTAATGGTTTAGCTGATTGAACCGGTCCTCTTGCGGCCGGTGTTACTGGAGCATTTGTCGGTAGTTGTGCTGGAATTGTTGGAGCTGGATTCGGAGCAGCAGGTTGCACTTTAATTTTCGGTGTGGCAGCTGGAGCCGGTCCTATTGGAGCAGGAGGTGTAACTTCGGATGCTCGTAAAAGTGCTAGTCTTGCCTCAATTCTCTCTATTAAAAACTTTAATTGT
>JBAYGX010000063.1:0-8840 GCA_041666465.1 Candidatus Altimarinota bacterium | reverse complement strand
TATTTATTCACAAAAATATTTGATATCCCGGTCGATACGGCCCCAAGCCTTCTTATAGGATTTGGATTCGGGGCATCTCTAATCTCATTATTCGCCCGCGTAGGCGGTGGAATTTTCACAAAAGCAGCGGATGTGGGAGCAGATCTTGTCGGTAAAATTGAAAAAAATATACCTGAAGATGATCCAAGAAACCCTGCGGTTATCGCGGATAATGTCGGTGATAATGTCGGTGATTGTGCAGGAATGGGAGCTGATCTTTTTGAAACATACGCAGTTACATTAATAGCAGCCATGATATTGGCATCTTCCACGCTTGTCGCACAAACGGGAGAAAAAAGCGTTGAATACCCCCTACTTCTCGGCACTATCGCGGTTATCGCTTCAATAATCGGTATATTCTTCGTTCGTCTCGGCAAAAAAGAAAACATCATGGGCGCAATGTACAAAGGTATGTTGGCAACAGGCTTAATCTCCGCTGTCGGATTCTACTTCGCGACGGATTATATGCTTGGCGATTTGAACATATTTTTCGCATCCCTCGTCGGTCTTGGCGTAACATTCTTCATCAACATCATCACGGAATATTACACATCAACCAAATACAACCCTGTTAAAAAAATTGCAAAAGCTTCCGAAACAGGCGCGGGAACAAATGTAATTACAGGCCTAGCAGTCGGATTACAAAGCACTCTTGCTCCTGTAATTCTGGTATGTGTCGCAATCGCACTAGCCTATTACTTCGGCGAAACATCAACTCTACAAAACGGCGTTTACGGAATCGCAATCGCCGCAGTGGCAATGTTATCAACAACAGGATTGGTAATCGCAACAGACTCTTACGGTCCTATTACGGATAACGCAGGAGGTATCGCTGAAATGGCTGAATTACCTGAATCGGTTCGCAAAAATACAGATGCACTGGACGCAGTCGGCAACACAACAAAAGCTGTAACAAAAGGTTACGCCATCTGTTCAGCGGCATTAGCAGCACTCGTTTTATTCCAAGCTTACGGAGAAGAATTAATGAAAAACGCAGTCGGAACCAATTTCGAATTCGGACTGGAAAATCACATGGTCTTGATCGGATTATTCATCGGTGGCGTTCTTCCATTCTTATTCAGCTCATTCTGTATGGAAGCTGTAGGAAAAGCCGCTCACAAAGTTGTCGAAGAAGTCAGAAGACAATTCAGAGAAATCCCCGGCATTATGGAGAGACAAAACAAACCTCAATATGATACTTGCGTGGATATAGTTACAAAAGCAGCATTGAAAGAGATGATAATGCCTGGCGCAATGGCAGTATTGGCTCCAATCGCCGTAGGTTTCATACTCGGCCCTGAAGCGCTTGGCGGAATGCTTGTCGGTGTAATCGTTGCAGGTTTATTACTCGCAATTCAAATGTCAAACGGCGGAGGCGCTTGGGACAATGCCAAGAAATTTATTGAAACGGGACATTTTGGTGGAAAAGGTTCGGACGCTCACAAAGCGGCAATTGTCGGCGACACGGTCGGCGATCCATTCAAAGACACAGCCGGACCTGCCCTAAATGCGCTTATCAAAGTCATAAACACGATAGCGCTCATTATCGCTCCGATTATCGCGACAACACATCTATTGAATTAATAGTCGCGTTTTGCATCAGCAAAACTCAATATAAGACAATCTAGCTAAAAAACATCTGTAAAATCCCGCCATGAATTTGGCGGGATTTTTTTGTTTTGTAATTGAAATTTACAAATAGAAAAATTAAAATCGCCTCCTATCTAAATTAAAACAAAAATAATTTATTATGACTCGAACGATTCCACAGAGCTCCTGTTTTCTTAAACAGGAAGCGAGGACTAGTGAGAGTTATAATAAATTATTGAAACAAAAAAAACAAATGCAAAAAAACACCTTAAAATGTACTTTACTCGCCCGCGATTTAGATAAACTAACAATCTCAATCGAAACACAATTAGGCTACATGGTAACAATGTATTTCCCATCAAGCACAATCCCCGAAGAGTACGAAATCGGAGATGAATTTTATTTGCACATCACCGAAGAAAAACCGGAATCAAAAAATAAGAACTCAATCGAGGACATGAGGCAGTTGTTATACGAACTGATTAACTAATATACGAATTAAAAAACAACAACAAAAGAAAATTAACAATTATAGGAATAATTCTTAGCATCATTTTGTTATCAACAAGTATAATATTTTGGACAAAAACAATTCTATTTTTCAATTCTTTAGACGCTTGGATTGACTAAATATGTTTTACGACGAGGTATCGATATAATTACATAAAAAAATCACGGAATCGCTTTCGCTTTCCGTGATTCTCAATACTATGTCACTTCTCATACTTCCCCTACTTCTTCTCTTCTTTCTTCACTTCTTTCTTCTCAGCACCTGCTTCACCTTCCTTAACAGCTTCCTCAGGACCTTGTTTAAGAATTTCAGGACCTGCGGCAACCGTAGTAACTTCTTTAACTTCTTCAACCTCTTCCTTAGTAGGCGTAACGGTGGCAACCGGCAATTTAACATTATCAAGAACTTTTATACCTTCAGGTAATTTCAAATCACCAACAGTAATCGTCACATGGAAATTAATCAAAGGACTCAAGTCAACCTTAATCATCGAAACCAATTTCGCCGGCAAACATTTAACCTGTAACTCATTCCTGCTACGAACCAAAATACCGCCAAGATCCTTAACAGCGGGAGCAACCCCGGTAAATTCAAGAGGTATACGAGCCGTAATCTCTTCATTCATATTAACATTAAGGAAATCGATATGAATAAATTTACCACTAATGGAATCAAGATCTATATTGTGAACAAGCGCTTGCATAGTCTTGCCACCAACATCGAGGTCAATAATCCCGTTTGAACCGGCCTTCCTGTAAATTTTTCTGAACTCTTGATAATTAACCTGCAAAGACACATTTTCAACTTTTCTACCATATAAAACAGCCGGAATGACATCGGTTTTACGAAGATTCTTCGTAGAAATAGAGGTATCTCTGATTTCAGCCTTTAGTTTGAAAGTTTCCATTTTTAAATCACTTAAATTAAAGAAAAAAGCGGGTGAATACTACTATACGAACTTGAAAAGCGCAAGCAAAACCAGATAACAGCTAACAGGTATCAGCTCACACAACTGTTAACCGATAGCTGTGAGCTGTTAGCTTCTTTACTTAAATAAAATATTAAAATACAATTAACAGGCAAATTTTTAACAAAAACCTTTATGGGAATGTTTGGACAAATGAAAGACATGTATAAGATTCAAAAACAGGCAAAAGAGATCAAGAAAGAACTTTCCCGCCTTCATATCGAAGCGGAAGTGGAAGGAATAATAGTCACAATTAACGGGGAACAGGAGATTGTTGATGTAAAAATTCCCGAAGCCATGAGAACAAGTCCAAAATTGGAAAAATTGCTTATAGAAGCCTTCAACAAAGCAATGAAGAAAGCTCAATCGATAGCTGCGGAAAAGATGAAAGGCGTCATGGATCAAATGGGATTAAATTTCCCGACTAAATGAAACTCAAAACAGTCTTAAAACTTGGCGTAGTCGCACTGATATTTTTCATATTGGTTCGCGCAAATGCGATAAACTCAATTAATTCAGCAGTAAATCCGGAGCATTTAACAAGAACCGTTTTTACCGTTGAAGAAGGACAATCCGCATCGGAAATCGGCTCAAATTTGAAAGAAGCCGGACTTATAAAAAGCGCATATGGATTCTCCATGTACTTGGAGAAAAACAATCTGGATTCACAGTTGCAAGCCGGAGAGTTCACACTTCAGCCATCGATGACGGGAATTGAAATAGTAAATATCCTAACAGGACAATCAACAGGAGAAATCGGCTTCACGATCCCGGAAGGATGGACGATAAAAGACATAGATACGGCACTTGCAGAAAAAGGATTAATTACCGCCGGAGAATTCGAGAACTGCACAAAAACCTGTGATTTTTCAACATATACATTTCTGCCGGAATCGGGCTCTCTCGAAGGATATCTTTTTCCCGACACTTTCTTTTTAAACCAAACGACTTTTGACACTTACTCTTTTGTTAAGAAACTTCTTGATAATTTTGATGTAAAAATAACAGATCAAATGATGACAGATATAGAAGCACAAGGACGCACTCTGGAACAGGAAATTATTGTCGCATCGATAATCGAAAAAGAGGTCCGCACCGATGAGGATCGCGGGTTAGTCTCCGGAATTGTATGGAAACGCCTAGATAACGGATGGCAACTCGGGATGTGTTCAACAATAAACTATCTTACAGGGGAAGCTGAAATAACAGCAGAAGATCTCGAAATCGACTCACCTTACAACACACGAATGTATACCGGACTTCCTCCAACAGCAATTTCCAACCCGGGACTCAAATCAATAGAAGCCGCAATATACCCGGAAACAAGCGAATACTGGTACTTCTTGAATGCAACAGATACAGGAGAAACAATTTATGCCACTACAAATGAAGAGCAAGAAGCGAATAAGGCAAAACATTTAAAGTAAATCCATTTCACTCAAAACATCCGAAGGAAAATCATTTCTCCATCCGGGATTTTCTTTTAAAAGCGGCTTCAATTCACACAAAAGACTCTGCCTAATTGCATGATCTCTTTGAACACTTAAAATTCTCATAATCTCCATAATTCTATCAATCGGATCTTCACATTCTCTAGGTACCCTCAGATCACCCATATTATTTAGAATTAGAGAGAAGGCCCATAAGCAGGTGGCAAGGAACTCGCTTGATCCCATGTTACTGGCAAAACTCGCAACCCAAAATCCTCCTGTAATGCCAAAAGAAGTTCGTAATACGATTTATCTGTAGTGTTTACGGCTTTTTGCGATTCACTGCGTAATAAAACCGATACATCACCTCCACTCGCTCTATAATCAGTTACTTTGTCAAACAAAGCTATATATTCTTGCCTATTTTTTAAATCTTGTCGTGAAAATCCAGGAGTTGATCCCATCCAAGATACCAGTGCTATAACTAAACGCTCTAATTCACGAGCAAATTCCGTATCATGTAATAAAGACCGATCTCTTCCATCACCTACCGATTCATACACAGGTTTTTTTAATCCAGGTCCTCCATCAGACATAAAATATTTAAATTAAACTATTCCTCAACCGAAACCACCGGCTCATAATTTATCGAAAAATAAACACTCTCACTCTTATTTCCATCCTTATCGGTACTATAAACCTCATAAGTATTTTTACCTTCAACCAAATTCCCAAATTCAACCGAAGCATTATATGACCAAGTCGTATCTCCCGGCTTAAATAAGCTCAATTGATATCCATTAACAAAAACCCCGTAAGCACAATCAACCGTGCCACTAACACCAACCGTACTTCCGGAAGTCGTATAAGTATCTCCGGTTGAAACCACAGGCACACTCAATGTACAAGCCAACTCTTCCTCAAGAGTTCCCTCCGGAACATTTATCGTAACTGTCATACTATCCGCCTCATTTCCATCATAATCATAAGCAATAACTGTATATTCATTTTCACCTTCATAAAGATTTCCATAAATATAAGCCGCATTATAACTCCACTCGATACCACCTGCTTCAAACAAATTAAGCTTATAAGGTGCAGCAGTTCCATCTTCACTATAACTCGTAACAACAATTTTTGAAGCATAACCGCTAACCGTACCCATAATATAAATTTGATCACCATCAAGCACATAAGGAGTCGCTTCCGGATTGGTTAAAGACAACTCCGGGACATCATGTTCTTCTTCAACCACAACAGGAGTATCAGTCACAACCGTCCCCGTTCCTGTAGTAACGGTAATCTCTATATTCGGAGCTGTATATTCTTCCTCTTCCGTACCTTTATACCAACCTTCTTTCAGACTTTTATTCCATTCATAAAAATCTCCTTGCTCCCATTCATCACTCAAGGCTTCAAGAAAATTCATATTCGTCCTTGCGATCAAATCCACGACATCGGTCTCCGACATATAAAGCTCCTGCCCCACCCCAACCTCAACTTCATCGATAACAATATCTCCACCTTCATTTCTCTCAACAAGTTCAACCATAACCCCACCGGAAATAACACGAACAGCCTGCTCCTCTCTATTAAGGACATCAAACGCAGAACCTTCAGCGTAAACATTAAAATTACCGGATTTAACAACAATTTCCGTAACACCCATATCATTAACAATCTGCGAAACAAAAATTTCACCCTTATCAAGTTCCAGGGTCAAAATATCTCGATCACCACTGCTCTCCAAGCTCGTCATCGCCAACTCGGTATTTTCCGCCATTCTCGCTTCCGTTCCATTATAAAAAACCAAAGACCCTCTACTCGAAGACTTGGTCCTGATTGAATCCCCATTCAAAACCACTCCTCCGCTATAAGCTTTCAGGAAGCTTTCACTCCCCCACTCCATAATTTCACCACGACCCTGATCAACATAAAAATTGGCCTTATTTCTCATATCAGCCTCTTTCTGTTCAAAAAAACTCAAAACCAATTGAATTATCAAAACCAAAATGACACCGGCAAGAACCATTACAATAAACGGCCACAAAAACTCCTTTCGGCTTGCGTATCTGCGCCTTCTATTAAGCATAGGCAAAGTAGATCAAATGAGACGAGCATTTTATAACACGACAAGGGAGAAAAAGACAAGTAAAATCATTCGATATACGCATCATACATTTCCGGCAATGTCTTCCATTTCACCTTTCCCGAATCAATATAAGGCTCTATCGCATCAAACCATTTTTCCATCATCTCTTCATCAATATCCGAATCACCAATACTCCAACCAACATACAGAGTCGTTATCTTCCCCTCCTCGCTATAAGTTATCGCCTCATCAAGCCTTTTTATATATTCCTCAATATCCGCATCATCAAATGTTGAATTACCCTCACCTATCGTCGACAAAATATTTTCCGGCGCAAATATAATCAAATCCCCTTCCGGATCATCAACAGTCCAGTTCAAACCCGAAGAAGCTCTCCACGGATGAACTCTATCTTCAAGAGCAAGAGGTATCTCTCCATGACATTGGGACGGAGCAACACAATCCTTATACTCATCCGGCCTCTCTTCTTCCGGCAAAGACATTGCACAATATCCAACCATTCCGGAAGTAAATGAATACCCGGCATCTATAGCAGCTTTAACCCAATCGAGAGTAGAACATATTCCAGAAACATGGCGCACTTCATAACCGAGAACAGCCTCGATATTCGTCTTCATTTCCGCAATCTGCTTCGTAAACTGCTCCTGGGTAAGATTATCCTGCTCGACTTGTCCACCCGCATCCGCATGAACACCTATACCAAAACCTTCATTATATAATTCAAGGAGAACATTATCATTCCACTTACTGCAACCTTCAACGAAACTGGGCTTCGCTTCAAATGTAGCCTTCGCATTATGCTCCGTAAAAAGCGCGGCAAATCGTCTTACAACATCAGCATGTTCTTCAAACGACTCTTGTAAAGTGTTTTCGTTAGTCCATCCTTCGATATGAACCATCATGGTGATATAAACAACTCCTGGTTCAACGGGAGTTGTCATGTCAATGTTTTCCAAATTGTCATCAGAAACATCATCAACCACCAAACAACCATCCCCTTCACACATTCCATCTCCAAAAGACACTTGGTCGGAAATTACATCATTGTTATCTCGACATGAAGTCGAAACCAAACATAAACCAATCAGAAAAATCCCAATAATCGATTGAATAAAATATCGCATTTTATTTTAATTAAAATTTACTAACCAAACTGAAATTAGTATAACATGTTTATAAGGACATCACTGAACGATTCCGCAGCGCTACTGATTTTTGAGCGACTAGGCGTAAAACGACCTATCTTATAATCTAATTACAGAAACAAAACATAAGTAAAACTTTGAGGTGTCGAACGATTCCGCAGTGCTACTGATAATTCGAGAGGATCATGCATCCTCAAGAAGAATCAGTAAGCGAGGACTAGTGAGACACCTCAAAGTTTTACAACCCCATCTCCTGCTTCAACGAATTCACATCCCTCAGCACCATCGCATCTTTTTTAATATCTTTCATCATCTTATCAACCGCGTGCATAACCGTAGTATGATTTCGGCCTGAAAATAATTTCCCAATCTCCTCAAAAGAATGTTTAAGCTCCTGACGAATGAGGTACATCGCAATCTGGCGAGGTCTCATAACGCCCTTATGCCTATCAAGTCCAATCAGCTCATCATGAGGGATCTTGTAATAACCGGCAACAATCGATAAAACATCCTGCGGACTTCTGGCAAGCGCACGATCATCACCTTTTTCATCATATCCCGCCAACGCATCATATTTATTCAGCTTCTTAATTATTCGAGCGACACTCCTAATGGTCGGAGTTGAATTCTCAAGTTGCGCCTGCGCAATCGCCTGAAGAAGAACGCCCTCAAGCTCACGCACGCTATTGCGAACATTATAAGCAATAAACTCAACAACATCGGGAGCAATCAGAACCTGATGCTCGCGACATTTCGCCTGAAGAATCGCAAGACGAGTTTCAAAATCTGGGAACTGCACATCTACAATCATTCCCATCTCAAACCTGCTAATCAACCTTCCCTCAAGCCCTTTTAACTCCTTTGGCGGCTTATCCGAACTGATAATTATTTGCTTACCGTTATCATACAATTCATTAAAAGTATGAAAAAATTCCACCTGTGTCATCTCCTTATTCGCCAAAAACTGAATATCATCAATTATCAAACAATCGACGTTTCTATATCTATCTTTAAAACTCTTGGCGCTTCTTTTTCCAATCGCCTC
>JBAYGX010000062.1:0-8862 GCA_041666465.1 Candidatus Altimarinota bacterium | reverse complement strand
TCACTCGGGCTGTGCCCTCGTTTGCGAAGTTCATTATATTGCGCCTCCATAATTCCAGCCATTGCTCCCATAAGGACTCCTCTTTCTCCGGTCAAATCGCTATAAACCTCTTTTTGAAAAGTCGTTTCGAATAGGAAACCTGAACCGATTCCGAAACCCATTGCAAAAGCTTTTTCTTTTGCCTTGCCTGTTGCATCTTGGAAAACCGCGTAACTTGCGTTAACGCCTTTTCCTTCTAGGAATAATTTCCTCACATAAGCACCCGGTCCTTTTGGAGCGACCAGAATAACATCTATGTCTTTTGGTGGGATAACACCGGTTTGTTCCTTATAAACAATTGAGAAACCATGAGAAAAACAAAGAGCCTTCCCTTTTGTAAGATATTTTTTTACAGTTTTCCATGCGTCTTTTTGTCCGGCATCGGAGAGCAAATAAGAGATTATAGTTCCTTTTTTACAAGCCTCTTCTATCGGGAATAAATCTTTGCCTGGAACCCATCCATCCTTTATCGCCTTGTCCCAAGACTTGCCGCCTTCACGCTGGCCGATTATGACATTGAATCCGTTATCTTTTAGATTTAGAGACTGACCAGGACCTTGAACACCGTAGCCGATCACGGCAATCGTATCGTTTTTCAATGTTTCGAGAGCTTTTTTCATTGGGAATTCATCCCTTGTAACGACATCTTCGATTGTGCCACCGAAATCCATTTGAGACATGGGAGATAGGTTATAGGTTGTAGCTTATAGCTTATAGACTAGAGAAGAATTGTCAATAAGTGCTGGAATGGCTCCGGGATTAACATTGCGTTTTAATCTGTTTTAAGCTAAAATAAAGCTGTCGAAACTATTCGTCAACATGCTATCAAAATTCCTACAAAACATCGGATTAAGCGAAAAAGAAGCGCAAGTTTTCTTAACCATGCTCGAGATAGGCACAAATGCTGTGAATGTTATTGCTCAAAAAGCTTGCTTGAGCAGAACTACCGTTTATTCGATTCTCGAAACCTTGGAAAATAAAAATCTTGTCGGTTACTTCGAGAAAAATGGCATTCGATACTATACCCCGGAAAGACCGGAAGTTATTTATACGATGCTTAACAGGCAAATTCGTGAAGCGAATATTAGAAGAAATGAGTTCGAAAATCTTTTGCCGGAATTCTTAAGTCTTTTAAACAAAGACCCTGTAACTCCGAAGGTCAGGTATTTCGAAGGACTTACCGGTATTAAGGCTATTTATGAAGATATTATTTCGGAAGGTAAAAACAAACTTTCTTATTCCTGCGCTCTTGATATTAGAAATAATGAACTCCGTAAAATACTTGATGAACATGTGTCGGATAGAGTCAGAGCAGGCATTCATGTACGAACTATTTTCCCTAATACTCCCGAAGCAAAAAAACAGATAAAAAACGACAAAAAGCTTTTAAGAACCTCATTACTGGTTCCGAAAGGAAAATTTCCTTTCAGAAGTGAGGTGAATATTTATGGAAATAAAGTTGCGATAATATCTCTAGACTTACAATTTCATGGTGTAATCATTCAAAGCGAAACCATTTCCGAAACTCAGAGGTCGATTTTCGAGTTGGCTTGTCTAGGAGCAAAAGGATTGAGAGCTAAATAACCGCGATTGCTTCGATTTCTACTTTTACATCCTTCGGCAATCTTGCGACCTGGACGGTTGCGCGAGCCGGAGGATTTGATACGAAATAAGATCCATAAATTTCATTAACCGCCGCGAAATCGTTCATATCCGCCAAGAAAATTGTCGTCTTAACGACATTCTCAAGACTTGTTCCCGCTTCTGCCAAAACAGCCTTCAAGTTTTCCATTACTTGAGTAGTTTGCACCTTGATATCGCCTGTTTCTAGCTCGCCCGTTGGCTTAAGAGGGATTTGACCGGAGCAAAAAACGAATCCGTTTGCCGAGACCGCTTGAGAGTAAGGACCGATTGCTTTTGGAGCTTTGTCTGTCGAGATGTTTTTTTTCATAAGGGTAATATTGTTATTCCGCTTCTTGATATTTCGAGAAGTCCGAGCGGTTTTGATTTTTCTATGAATAAGTCTACTTCATCCGGCGTTCCGATGAAACCCACAATTGTTTCCAAATCCGACTTCGCTATCTGTTTGCAGCTTGATAGTTTTTCGAATAAATCTTCTTTATTTGGAAATTTTGCCAATAACATTTCACTCATAATCGACTCTTCTTTCTTCACTTCTACGACTTCCACAACCTCGATCAATTTTTCTATTTGTTTAATTATTTTTACTGTTCGCTCTTCCGTGTCATCAATCGTAATTGCGAAACGGGACATGTTCGGTTGGAGCGTCGGACCAGCCGTGATGCCGACTATGTTGAACCTTTTTCTTCTGAGAAGAGAAGTTACTCGATTGAGTACGCCTGGCTTATCTTCCGACAATAATAGAATTGTATGTTTCATGATTTTGAGTTTAGAGTTCTGATTTGCCCCTGATGGTGCGATTATGTCACGGGACCGCTTCGCTTCTCGTGACTATTAACGACCTATTAAAGTATCTTTCAAACCCTTCCCCGGCGCAACCATCGGGAAAACATTGTCTTCCGGTTCGGTTATAAATTCACAAATCACTGTACCTTTTATATCTCGTGTGGCGTTTATTGTGCTCGCAATATCTTCTTTTTTCTCACATCTTAAATGCGTAAGTCCATAAGCTTGTGCGATAAGTGAAAAATCCGGACTTGTTATTGGTGTGCCTTCATAGTTTTTATCATAAAAAAGTTCCTGCCACTGCCTAACCATTCCCAAAAATCCATTATTCATAATCGCAATTTTTATTTCCAGTTTTTCCTGCACAATAGTCATCAATTCTTGAATATTCATCTGTATTCCCCCATCGCCGTTTATCAACCAAATTTCTTCATTTGGTCGTGCAAATCTCGCACCGATAGCTGCAGGCAAACCGTAACCCATCGAGCCCAAACCTCCGGAAGTCAGGAACTTGCACGACTCATCTTGTGCATAATATTGCGCAGTCCACATCTGATGCTGCCCTACATCCGTGACTATTATCGAATCGCCTTTTGTAATCTTGTGAAGTTCGGTAAGCATTTCCGGAACTGTGATCCTGTGAGTGTTTTTTGTTGAAAGCGGATAAGACTTGGTCCAACCTTCTATTTGACCAATCCAGTCTGTATGTTTTTTGTTTGGTAAAATTTCGAGCATCTGTTTAAGGACTGTTTTTATATCACCGACAACTGGAAGATAAGGCTTAACATTTTTCCCGATTTCAGAAGGATCTATGTCGATGTGAACTATTTTTGCCTCTTTTGCAAAAGTGTCGAGGCTACCTGTTATTCTGTCGTCAAATCGCGTACCGATCCCTATTAATAAGTCCGCATTGTGAACCGCGAAATTTGCGTAAGCCATTCCGTGCATTCCAAGCATACCGTAAGAGAGCTCGTGACTCTCCGGGAAAGCACCTTTGCCCAAAATCGTGTGCACAACAGGTATATGACTGCGAGTTGCGAGTTCGAAAAGCTCTTTTTCCGCTTTTGAAATTATTGTGCCGTGTCCGCAAATTATTACAGGTTTTTGTGAATTTTTTATTAAATTTACCGTGTCTTTTACGAGTTGATCATCCGCTCTGCCCGGGATTTTGAAACCTGGTAAATTTACCTTTTCTGGATACTCGAATTTTTCTACTTCTTGTTTGAAAACATTTGTCGGAATATCTATATGAACCGGCCCCGGTCTGCCAGTTCGCGCAATATAAAAAGCCTCTTTCATAATGCGCGGAATATCTCGTGCATCTTCAACAAAATAATTATGTTTGGTAATAGGAAGAGTTATTCCAAGTATATCGACCTCCTGAAAAGCATCGGAGCCGATCATATCTCCTCTAACTTGTCCTGTTATTGCAACAACCGGAATCGAATCCATATATGCGTTAGCGATACCTGTAACAAGATTCGTCGCCCCGGGACCTGAAGTTGCAAGGCAAACACCGACTTTTCCACTTGCTCTCGCGTATCCATCCGCCGCAAAAGCTGCGCCTTGTTCGTGCCTGACAAGAACATGATGCAGATTCTTATAGTCTGAGAAGGCGTCGAAAAAAGGAATAACCGTACCGCCCGGATAACCGAACATGACTTCGACTCCTTCTGCGAGAAGGCTTTCTAGAACGATATGTGCGCCTGTTAATTTATTTTGCATACATTTGTCGATAACGCTCCAATAACGAACTCATTTTTCGTTTCGGAACTTTTATATTTTTTAATCTTTTTTTAATCTCGGTTGCAGTCAATCGCACATCTAATCGACGAGCCGGAATATCTATTTCTATAATATCTCCGTCTTTTATTGCACCAATCGGCCCTTCGTTATAGGCTTCAGGTTCAATGTGTGCAATACACGGACCGCAAGTGGCACCTGAAAATCTGCCATCTGTAATAAGAGCTAACTTTTTGAAACCGGCGCCTTTCAGTGCATCTGTCGGAGTAAGCATTTCGGGCATCCCAGGCGCACCGGCAGGTCCCATGAAACTCAACACGACAACATCTCCCTCATGGATTTTTTTTCGTTCAATCGCTTTCAACAAGTCTGATTCAGAATTGAAAACTTTTGCCGGCCCCGTGTGCGTCATCATTTCTATATTTACCGCAGTTTGTTTAATAACCGAACTCTCTGCGATATTGCCTTTCAGGACGGCAATTCCGCCTTGTTTGAAATAAGGTTTATTAAGAGGTCGTATCACATCCGCATCAAGAACTTTCGCACATTTCGCTATCTGCTTAATCGTCTTACCGTTTATCGTCGGATTATCTTTTATATAATCTATTATCCTATTCAAAACCGCAGGAATTCCACCAGCCCTTCCAAGGTCAGCCATCTCGTGTTCTCCAGCCGGGATCAAGTGGCAAATGTTTGGAATTTTTCGCGCAATTTTATCAAAAGTATCTGTCTTAATTTCAATCCCAAGTTCTTTCGCAATCGCCGGTATGTGCAAGACGGCATTTGTTGAGCCGCCCATCGTCATATCAACCATTATCGCATTCTCAAAAGCCGCGCGCGTCATTATTTGAGAAGGTTTTATATCCTTTTTTATCAACTCGACAATCTTGCGTCCTGACTCATAAGCCTGTTTTTTCTTCTCTTCGCTGATTGCCAGAGTCGCTGCACAATTAGTAACCGACATACCGAGCGTTTCAGTTACGCAAGCCATCGTATTGGCAGTATAAAGACCGACACATGATCCCGCTTTGCAGTTCGCACACAATTTCATTTGCGCTTCAGCATCTTCAAGGCGCATTTTTCCAGCCTTAACCTGTCCCGCATAAGCGAAACCTTGAATTGGGTGGATTTTTTTACTACAGGCCGGAAGCGAAGCGGACGGCCCATTATTATTAGCTTGATCGCGTAAGCGATCTCCTTTTAACTCATAAGCCTTCATCGGCCCTCCTGTTAATATAACCGCAGGTAAATCAAGACGACCCGCAGCCATAAGCATTCCCGGAGTTATCTTGTCACAATTCGTGACGCCAACCCATCCGTCGAGCGAATGAGAAAGCATCATTATCTCTATATTATCTGCAATATGTTCACGAGAAGGAAGCGACAGGCGCATTTCCGCATACATCGCAATCCCGTCGCAAACGGCAGGAACGCCCCATTCGAAAGGCACGCCTCCGGCGTCTCTGATTCCTCTTTTGACCTCATCTGTAAGAGTGCGAAGATGAATGTGACCTGGAACTATTTCATTGAAAGAATTCGCAACTCCAATGAAAGGTTTTTTGAAATCTTCATCTTGAAGACCGACTGAACGAAGCAAACCTCGGTGAGCGAGAGTTGCGACATCGGATTTTAGGATTTGGGATTTGATGTAGGCCATAATCAGTAAATTAATATTGTGTTTTGCTAACGCAAAACAACTTTATACTATTGAGCAAGTGAGCGCTTCGCTTCCCTTGCTCTGTTTATAATACAAGACATTATATCCTCGTTCAAAAGCTTCTATGGAAGCCACTATAATATCCGGTGAGGTCGCAGAAGCTATAACTTCCGTTCCGTCTTTTGATTTAACGCCCATTCGAACCTCAACTACAGCGTCAGTACCTTTTGTCTTAATCTCGACATTGAATGAGGTTAACCAACATTCCAGTTTGTCTTTTCCTTTGATGGCTTTTCGGGCGGCACTTATGATTGCATCGACCGGACCCGCACCTTCCGCCTCGGTTTTAATCACCTCACCAAAATATGAAACGACAACTTTCGCATGAGGTTTTTTATGTCTCGTAACAGATAGGTTATAATCTTTTACGAAAAATACCTTTTCTTTTCCGGTAAACTCTTTCAGCACATTTTCAATAATATATTGCAAATCCGCTTTCCTCATTTTGTCGGTTTTCTCATGGAAAAGTTTTATCTCTTCGCAAACTTCTTTCAAATAGTCATCCGCTAAGACGAAATTGAATTCATCTTTAACTATCTCTTTAATCTTTTGCGCAGAAGGCACTTTGCTCCATAAAACATTTTCTTTACCGACAACCGACGATGCGCGGATCTCGTAAACTTTATTTTTTAAATACTTATTTATATCTTCATCTGTCGGCTCAAGTACCGGAGGATCAGGCATGATTTGGGTTGCCGATTTCGGATCTTTCAATCCAACTCCTGTTGCCACACAAACGACTATATCGTCTTTTTTGATTATTTTTTTCTTTAAAAGTCTAGCCAAACATGCCACCGGTAAAGCTGCCGAAGGTTCTACGAATATCGCCTCCTCATGAGCCATCTCTTTTTCCGCTTCCAATATCGTCATATCGTCGGCGGTTTCGCCACAACCCTTTGATTCACGAAGCGCGTTTAGGGCTTTTATATCATCAAGAGGCTCGCCTATACCGACAGCTGAGGCGACAGACGCAGGTTTATCAACTTTTACATATCTCTTTTTCTTCTCATCAAAAGCTTTCACTATTGTAGGAACTGACTCAGGCTGTACACCTATAATTCGTGGCAATTTGTCTATGAAACCCATCTTGTAAAACTCCTTAAATCCCTTCCATATAGCCGAAATATTCGTACCACAACCCATCGGGACAATTACAACATCAGGCACTTTCCAGAAGAGCTGTTCAACTATTTCATAAGCACAAGATTTCTGACCCTCCGCGCGGAAAACATAATCGCCGGCAAGATAGAAATTGTGTTTCTTCGCCATTCGTTCGCATAATTTACAACAGTCTGCGTAAGTGCCTCTGATTTGAAGAATTCTTGCTCCATATATAAGACTCTGCGCGAGTTTACCTATCGGTGTTCCATCAGGCACAAGCACATAACAAGGCATATTTGCGATTGCCGCATAAGCTGAGACCGATGCCGCCATGTTACCTGTCGAGGCGCAACAAACTGCTTTCGCTCCCAATTCTCTTGCCTTCGTTAGTTCCACAAGCGAACCTCTATCCTTGAACACCCCTGTCGGATTCTCCCCTTCGTTTTTTACATAAAGCTTGTTGAGTCCTAGTTTCTTTCCAAGCCTATCGCATTTACGAAGCGGAGTTCCGCCTTCGCTTAGCGTAACAAGAAGGTTAAGATTTTTGAGAGGATAAAATTCAAGATATTTTCTCGCGGAGACTGGCGCAGTTCTTAACGAATAGAAGTTTAAGTGCGATTTCATGTACTCGTAATCGTATTCGACATCAAGCGCACCTCCGCATTTCGGACAAACCGTTGCGGAGACTTCTTCGGTTGTCGTGGCGTGACACTGGACGCATTTGAGGGTGTAGAAAGATTTGTTGTTCATAGATTATTTGTTATTTTTTAATATATTGCTTTGTATGGCATTCGCCTCGCTACCGCCTGATAAAAAAAATCCCGCTTCTTGTTAGCGGGTCTCTTGAGAAACATGAATACAAGCTCGCTAACTGCGGGTGTTAATAATAATTGAAATGATTTGAATCGACTTTCTCATACGAGCTTATTTACTATGTGTATTTTATTATAAGAAAACTTGAAGTCAAACTTTTTAATATTAACGGTGTGTCAGTGAACTAACACGAAATGCTATTCCGTCATGAATTTGACACATTGTCACGACAATTTCTTGACATCTTGCCAAGTTTATGTATTATTGTTGTCTGAATTATTTATTTGCCTCTAACCCAACCAAGTCTATGAAAAGACTCATCTCGAAATTTATTGCATTGATGCTTATCGCATCTATCGCAATACCGCAGACATTTGCTGCAACGATTAACTTACCAGGTACCGCAACTACGACTATAGCTATAGGAGAACCTGTAACCTTGTCTGTATTTGTTTCCGGTTTACAACCTACTGCCACATATATTCATGGTGATGTTTATTGGAATTACGGAGGCAGCAGTGACGATGTTGATTACGCTATAGAAGCTGACGATTGTTTTTTGGATACGATACTTATGGAAGCAATGTGCACATTCGGTCCTTATACATATACTACTACTGGAATTAAATCCGTAATAATATCATTGGACCAACACGACAGCACTTTTACCCGTATAGCAGACACTGTAGTAAATCAATCAACATCTATAACGGTTGTAGACCCTCTAGTAGTTTCTTTAACACCTGAAACTCAAACTGTTGATTCCGGTGTTGAAGCCACTGTTGTTGCTGATGTTACAGGCGGTGATGGAAGCCTGGATACAGTTACATTTACTTGGGGAGATAGCACGCCTGATACGGTGTATTCAGTTGACGATTCCACTCTTGTTGATCCTTCTGCTTCAACAATCACAGCTACTCATACTTATGCTTATGGACTTCCATCCATGACAATGCCTTATCCTGTTAGCGTTGTTGTTTCAGATGGCACATTAGATCCAGTCACTGATACTGCCACTATTA
>JBAYGX010000061.1:0-8877 GCA_041666465.1 Candidatus Altimarinota bacterium | reverse complement strand
CCAAATGTTCAAGTGTTTTTGGACCTGCGAGGAGACCGTCTTTTGTGACATGACCTATTATGATTGTAGTTATTGAGTTTTTTTTGCAATATCCCAAGAGTTCTTCAGTACAAAATCTTACTTGCGTGATTGATCCGGGGGTGCTTGGGATCATATCCGTTCCGACGACTTGAATTGAATCGATTATTAGGAATTCTGGTTTTTCCAGTTCTGTTGTTGCTATTATCGTTTCCAGTCGTGATTCGTTTGCGATTTGGATGTTTTTGTTCGTTGTGTTTAGGCGGTGGGCGCGTTCTTGGAGTTGGTATTCTGACTCTTCGCCGGATATTATGAGAACTTTCTTGTTTTGGTTTGCGATTGCGTGTGCTATTTGGAGCGTTAGTGTCGATTTTCCGATTCCCGGTTCTCCTGTTAAAAGTGTGAAGCTTGATTGTAAAAATCCTCCACCGATTGTTCGATCGAGTTCTTCAATTCCGGTTTTTATTCTCCTGTTTTCGCTTTTCTCAAATGCGTTTATCGAAGTTGTTCTGGTTGGTGCGGATTTGAGTCCTGTTGTCCGTTTGGTTTGTGCTTCTTCTACCTGTTCTTGCATGGTGTTCCATTCTCCGCATTGCGGGCATTGGCCTGCCCAGGCGGGGTTTTTATATTGGCAGGAGGTGCAGATGTAGGAGATTTTTGGTTTCACGGGAGAGGGCTTTAGGATGTTATGGAATGAAGAGGGGAGAGGTCGCTTCGCGACTGGGATGATTTGATTTTATTTCTTTTAAGATTGTTGTGGCAAACTTTTAATGTTTTTTTAACTTGAAAAAACAGGAGTTTGTACATAGAATAGCGTCGCTTTTTGTGTAAGTAGAGCGGTTCGGGTCAGTAGCTCAGTTGGTAGAGCAGTTGCCTCTTAAGCAATTGGTCGTGGGTTCGAGTCCCACCTGACCCACCACAGGCCGGAAGCGAAGCGAACGGCCCATATTATAAGTTGTTTCGCGTTAGCGAAACTCTTTATGATTGCGTTGTGTTTGGTTCGAAATATCATATGCTCTTTTTCCTGTTGCAAAAAATCGTATGGTGTTTTAGTATTGCGCACTAATTTTTTATTTAAAAGCATGAATGATTTAAATGTTGGAAGATCTTGTAATGTAATTTCTCCTGTTGTTCGTGCAGGTGTTTTTGCGGTTTTGTTATCCTTGGGCGGGTCCGGATGTGCCGGTGATTCTGTTGAACAATGTGCCTGTATTCTTAATGGTGGTGAAACAAAAGATGGGGTTGATATTCGTTCTATCCAGAATGGAAATATGGGTGCTGCTGGGTATAATTTAGATACTGTTACTAATGAAGATCGTATGGAGTTTTGTGTAGGGAAGGCTTGGGGAGTTGATGCTGATCATATTGATTGTGAGCGTGAATGTGTTGATGATGTGGACGATCCGCTCAGTTCTGCTGCTACGCCGGATCGAAAAATTTGCACATGGGAGTGTGATGGTGGTGATCGAGAGTAGATTGTTGTTGAAAAAACTGCTTGAAACTTAATCTTTTCAATGTTACCTTTTTACGGGTTTCTTTGAAAAAACGGCGACGTAGCCAAGTGGTTTAAGGCAGCGGTTTGCAAAACCGTCATTTCGTGGGTTCAAATCCCACCGTCGCCTCCATAGCGCAAAGTCTTCTTTGCGCCATATTATGAGTTGTTTTGCCTCTGGCAAAACTCCTTATAGGGGCATAGTGTCAATGGTAGCACGTTGGTCTCCAAAACCAAAAGTTCGGGTTCGAAACCTGATGCCCCTGCCACAGGCCGGTAGCGGAGCGGACGGCCCATGTTATAAGATTTGCCCGGGTGGTGGAATGGTAGACACGCAGGACTTAAAATCCTGTCTCAGCAATGGGGTGAGGGTTCGAGTCCCTCCTCGGGCACCACAGGTATACCAATTTGCAATCGAGGTGCATGTAGATTCCTTCCTAGGAAGGAATTTCGTATATATTTTTACATTATACGAACCTCTGTTACGGGACAGAAAGGGTTCATATTAGTTTCATTCGCGAATCGGCATTAGAAGTGATCAAAATCGTAATGAATCCCCTATTTGTAGTTTTTTTTGTCTTTAGTGAAAAGACCCCAGTTTTTCCACGTATCTGTTAAATCAATTCAAGAAATTGATGTGTAAAGATAAACGATAAGAGCTTTTGTTTTATAATTTAACTGATTAGGTGGTTTGTTTCGGGACAGACCTTACAGATTTAGATTGACCTATGAGTGCAAGGTGTTTCCATATGTCAAACCTCTAAATTCATGAAAAGCTGGGGCCTTTTCACGTCTTTACACTTGCGTAAATTTCTTTTTGTGTTAAGATCGCCTCTATTTTAATTAACTTATGTCTTTTTCAACTTTAGATAGTGGTAATTCCAGTCCATCAATAGAATCACTGAATAATGCGGTGGATCGTTTGTTGCGTGATACCGTAGGTGTTTTCCAAGGAGCCGATTCTGTAAGACAAATACTTACCGATTTGGATTTGTTTGATGAAACTATATTTGGTGAAGTATTTAGTGATATTCATGCTCTTGATACTACAAGCTTTGATAGTGTGGTGGTTTATTTTCGTGCATTTATGATTTATATTTGTAGATTATTTCGTTGTCGCCATGTAGACAGTAATCTTTATTTTCAATTGCAGAGATGCGTGAAGCGGTTATTACCGGATGTATTTTCTGATGATCCTGAAACCAGGAGCCGTGTTGATTGTGAGATTGATGCAATTATTCTTGGTCAAATTGATTTGAGCATTTCTTCAGAAAATATGGAGAGGTACGGGGATTTAAGTAGTTCTGCAATGTTATTTGAGCATGATGATATCCCGAAACAGTCTCTTTTTACGGCTGCTGCTGCATTGCAAGGTAAATGGTCTTCTCGTGGGTCTTTGCCTGTGGATTGGCATGTTACAAGGTTGGGAGTTGCAAATTTTGGAGATAGGGATCCCGACATGCAATCAAGGTCTATGGAATGTACGAGTAAAGCTGATGGAATAAGGGCTGATGTTGTGAGAGATTCTCGTGCGCTTGCGGAAGAAAGGGATGTTTTGTTTAAAATTGCTCAAGATGTTGAAAAAAAACCTTTAGTTGATATTGATGCTAGAAAGGCTGATCTCCGTCGTAGGGTAGCTGGTAGTCGTCAGATTTGGTTGGATAGATACGGGGTTCTTGTAACGAAATATGGTCTTACTGTGCCCCCAAGTGTTTTTTATATTCCTATTGTTATTGGAACTGGTGACATAAGTGGATCTGTGAACGCGAAAGAGGTGACTTATGGGATTTATTTTGGTTTGTATAATAGTAGGGATTGGATTGGCGATAGTGTTATTGGTATTGAAGATCAGTATCGTCATAATGACCAATTCAGAAAGATATGTTTAAAATCTTTGGGTGAGCGTAGAGGTTTTTTTAAAACTGTAATGTATGCTGTTACTCATTCTGCAAATAGTGTTGAAGTTGCTTTTGGGTTGCAGATGTTAGCGGATTATTGTAATTGTGAAAAAGATATAACTTTTCTTGGTGCTGTTTTGTGCGAATTTGCGCCGATTTTGAATCGGTCAGGTCAGCAGATTCTTTTTATTTTTCTTTATCTTATTAGAGATAGGGATGAGGAGTATGGTGATGTTATTTCCAGATGTGTCGGTATACTTTTTATGCAATTGCCTAGGGCGGTAAAGATTTCTCATACCGGAGTGGATTTTGATGAAAACTCATTGCCTTGGTTGAAGTTTTTTGATCCGGAAGAATTGGATAAAATTAAACAGAGGTGTTTCAGGGCCGAGAATAGTCAGCGTAAGGTTTCAGAGTCTTTGAGAGGCGTTAATCCGCCAAGTGGTTTTGACAAGTCGGCTCTTCTTGGAGCTATTGATGAGCATAAGTCTGTTCCCTTATGTGAGACTGTGGAAGTCGATTGCTCTTCTGTTGTTCCTACCAATATACATGTGTTTTTGCATCCTGTTGCTTCTGTGCCCGAGGCTGAGTCTGGTAGATCGACGTGGAGAGCTACTATAGTTATTTTTCAACAAAACGGATCCAGATCCACTTATAGTATTGTGAATGGAAGTTTAAGAGGAGGTTCGTTTAGAGGATCGGTTGATGATCCTACTGTTAATGCGGCTTGCGAGTGGATTGCTGTTTATGCGGCTAATAAATACTATGTTCGTAGGGCTGAAGAAATTGCGAGAGAAGCGGTGACGCGTACGGTGGATAGGGTTGATGGAGGAGGAGATTCGGTTGTTTGTCATAGTGCTGTTCAAAAAGTTGCAGGACGTGTGATGGGCAGTACTCTTGAGGTTGATATTCGTGAAAAACCTCTTGATCAAGCTGCTGTTGAACGCGAAGGTCGAAATCGTGCAAGAATTGATGGAAATTTGGCGGATATTGCTAGTTTACTGGAAGGAAAAGAAGTTGATTTGAATAGGATATTGCTTTTCAGGAGGGTTGATGGGTTTAAAAAAGGACGTGATTTTTATGAGCGTGTGCCTGTTGATGAAATCGTGGGGATTGTTGATTCTGGTAGTTTGAGAGGAAGAGATTTATATGTTATGACTCGTCTTCCTTATCCGACTCCCGCAGGTTTTTATGAGAAACGTGTTGGAGATACTTTTTGGCCTATTGGTGCGGATGAAGTAATTGGTCTTACTAAGAGTGATGAGGTTCCAGATGAAGCAATTGATCCTACTCAAAGTAATGAGGTCCCAGATGAAGCAATTGGTCTTACTGGAAGTGATGATGAATCTACAAAGGAGGCAATGGCTTCCGTTGAAGGTGGTAAAGTTGTTACTGAAGTTATTTATGAAAGATGTGGTAAGCGTAAATTTGTTCCTATTGATAGGCGTCAATTGAAGAAGGACCCTCGTTTCAAAGAGATTGTTCTTTATAGGAAATGTCCTGATGGTAAGAGGCTTCGTGCGCTTGCTCCGCGTCAACCTACCGATCATTCTGCATATGCTTATGAATTTGTTTATCTTGCGAATGGCTTTGAACCTTTGGGGGAACAGGAACTTAAGCCGTATGATGCAAATCTTGGCGTGCGTACTGATGCTGTTTATGATCCTGAAAGGGTTGTGTCTGTCAGTACCGAAGGTGATTCTTCCAGTAAGATTGTATCGAGATCTGTGCGACTTGATACAAATGCACAGATTCTTATGGCTTTGAGATCAGGTTGGTTTGAGGCGTGGCTTGATAAACAAGAGCAAGATATAAGACAAGATATGGAAGATGTTAGGAATAGTGGTCTGTCTGTTGAAGAAGAGTCGAGATTATTGGGCGAAATGGAAGAGAAAATCCGTAAATTAAGACAAGAACAGACAGAATCCGCTAATTCGAGTTGTATTATGTTAGGAAGCGATGGTGCTTCAGGAAGGTTTGCCTTGCCCGGTCATGTTCAGAGCAATCGCTTATTTAATCAAGGCACATTTAAGCCGTTGGAAGAAGTTTTTCCTGAATAAGTCGTATTTTATACCAATTCGCGATAAAACCATTACGATGGTTGGATTTTTGACTCAAACAGGCTTGATGTTGTGGTTTCTGCTGGCGGAAACCACGATTAGGATTGGAGTTATGTCAAGAACTGACATTCAGGGATAGCTTAAGTTTTCGGATTGATCCAAATTACTTTGTAATAATTTTATTGCGAATTGGTATTACGCCAACTTCTTAACAATCGGATAAGCAATTGTAGTCCATATTCCGGCTATCAAGTATGAAATTATCGTTCCGAATACGATTCCAAAATGGGGATATGTGTATATTACTGCCGATGAAAATATAAGCGGTGAGATTGAAGATAGAATTAAGATTTTTCCTGTTGCTTGTGCGAATTTCGGGGATTGATTTCTTGATAAAATTATCATTGATGACATAAACATTGCCGGGAAAGCCGACATTATTCCAGCCCAATATGTGCCGAGAAGTTTTGCTGTTATTGTTGCTGTCGCGATAATCATTCCTCCAAAAAGACCCCTTGTTATGATTTGCGTTTTTGTGTAAGGCTTCTTGTTTTCTTTTGCCGATTCTATTTTTAGAATTTTTTCCGTTACGAATAGTATGCAGAAGGTTACTGTTAAAAATATCAGTATGCTCAAGTAGTAATTTAAACCTGTTATGTAATTAAATCCGATTGCCAGTAGGAGCCAGGCTGCCAATCCGATTGTTAGGCTTTTAAATAATCCTTTTCCTATTAATAAAATCAGTATAAGTAGAAAAATGTTATCTATTATTAGTGCAAGCGGTAGGGTTTGCATGGCTTGGGCCACGAAATCCGGTTCTTGTGTAATTCCGATAAAAACACATGCGAGTAATATTGTTGATGGTAGTCCGGATATCAGTCCTCCGATTTTACTTCCTTTATTTTCTGTAAAAAGGGTTGTCGCACTTATCCAAAAACCGCCGATTAAAAAAGATAAGATGACTTTTATTAAAAATTCGTATGTCATTTTACTTTAATTTCAAACTCTCAATCATATGTACGCAAGTCTCAACCACGAACTGATCTTCATCCGGCAAGAAGGTTGCAGTAGCAATATATCCGAGTCCGTTATTTACTCCATAAACTTGTGCGAATTTTATCAAATCGCCGTCTATCTTATTTCTTCCTTGAAAAACTGTCATGTAAGTGGGGGATACCTGTCCTCCGACAGTTATGTTTATTTCCGTTTTCTCAAGAAGTTTGTAATCGATTAAAGATTCGGAATGTGATTGCAACATTTCAAGAGCGTAATCGCCGTTGCTAAGACCTTCTTCAACGGTATTTGCCACTATGTTTACATTCGCGATAAACTTATCATTTTTAATATTGTTTCGGAATGCGGCGATTGTATTTTGCGGGTAGTTCGAGGTGAAGTTGGTTATGACTTCCCAGTCGTTTGCGACGTCTATCCCATAAGTATCGTTTCCGTAAGAATAATAAACCGGATTTTCGCTTGTTGTGCCGCTAGTGCTACTTGTGCATCCGCTTACAAGAAGAATTCCCACTAAAAAAGTAATGATTAGTTTTTTCATTTTGATTTCTTTTTAGTTATTGAAGTATAAAAAAACATTCTTTCGACTGCAATTGTACATGTTTGGCTGCAAACAACTCAAGCCTCCTCGCCGTATCTTTTTCTGATACGGCTTCGTCGGTTTTTGTTGTTTTCGCTCAAACATGTACAATTTCGTTACCGAAATTATGTTTTTTTATACTTCTTGAAAGTTAACCGTTTATCTTTTACTCCAATTTTGACAATATCGCCACGAGTAAAAGTTCGAGTTAGGATGCCGTTCGCGAGTTCGTTTTCGATTTGTCGTTGGATTTCCCGTTTAAGCGGCCGTGCGCCAAAAATCGGATCGTATCCGTCTTCCGCGAGTTTGTCTTTTGCCTCTTTTGAGATTTCGATTTCGATTCCTTGGTCGACGAGTCTTCTCATGGTTTCCGCGATTAGAAGATCTACGATTTCTCTGACCTCTTCTTTTTTAAGGGAATTAAAAATTATGATCTCGTCCAATCGATTAAGGAATTCCGGTCGGAAATGAAGTCGCAATTCGTGCATTAATTTTTCTCGTAACTTTTCTTTCTTGTCTTTGTTATCTTGTATCAGTTGAGATCCGATATTTGAGGTCGCGATAATTACGCAGTTTTTGAAATTTACGGTTCTGCCTTTGCTGTCCGTAAGTCTTCCGTCTTCGAGTACTTGCAAAAGAATGTTGAAGACATCCGGGTGTGCTTTTTCGATTTCATCAAGTAAGATTACCGAGTAAGGTTTTCTTCTGATTTTTTCCGTAAGTTGACCGCCTTCTTCGTGACCGATGTATCCCGGGGGGGAGCCGATTAGTTTTGAAACGCTGTGTTTCTCCATGTATTCGCTCATGTCCAGTCTGATCATCGCTTCTTTATCGGCGAAAAGTTCTTCTGTTAGTACTTTTGTAAGTTCGGTTTTCCCGACTCCAGTTGGGCCAAGAAATAAGAATGAACCTACTGGTCTGTTCGGATCTTTTAATCCTGCGCGACCTCGTCTTACCGCCTCCGAAATTGCAGTAATTGCCTCTTTTTGTCCGATTACTTTATTGCCAAGTCGTTCCTCAAGTTTCATCAATCTCTCCATCTCTTCCTCTGTCAATTTTGTAAGTGGAACTCCGCTCCATGAGCTTACTAATTCTCTTATCTCTTCCGAAGTTACCTTGCCCGATTGCGTTCCGGTTCGGATTTTTGATTGTTTTTCGAGCTCTTGTTTTTCTTTCGTGATTTCTTCAATTTCTTTTTTCAGTTCGGAAGCGCGTTTGAAATTTTGCGCCGCGACAGCCGACTCTTTTTCTTTTTCAAGATTGCTTAACTCTTTTTCATGTTTCTTGATGCTGTCCGGTGCGTTGAGCATTGCCAAGTGGACTTTTGCCGAGGCTTCATCAATAAGATCAATAGCCTTATCCGGTAAAAATCTATCCATTATGAATCTGTTCGAGAGCGTTACTGCCGCAATAATCGCATCATCTGTAATTTCCACTTTGTGGTGAGCTTCATATCTATCTTTTAGTCCTCGTAAAATTTCTATCGCGTCTTCGACAGAAGGTTCGTTTACGATTATCGGTTGGAATCTTCTTTCGAGAGCTGCGTCTTTTTCAATATATTTCTTATATTCGTTAAGTGTTGTTGCCCCTATTACTTGCAATTCGCCTCGTGATAGAGCCGGTTTAATCATGTTTGAGACATCCATTTGACCTTCCTGTGCGCCTGCACCTACTATTGTGTGAAGCTCGTCTATAAACAGTATTATATCAGGATTATTTTTAACTTCGCTAATTACTTGTTTTAGGCGGTTTTCAAATTCGCCTCTATACATAGTGCCGGCAATTAGGCTGGAAATATCTAGATTAAGTATAGTTTTG
>JBAYGX010000060.1:0-8955 GCA_041666465.1 Candidatus Altimarinota bacterium | reverse complement strand
AACCTTATTACTGAAAGAAACAATGCGAGAAAAAATAAAGACTTCGCTCGTGCAGATGAAATCAGAAAATTACTGGACGGAAAAGGGATAGTTCTTGAAGACACTCCGGGAGGCACAATTTGGAAGAAAGCATAACAAAGTGCAAATATGTGGATAGCTTTAGCTATGATTTCCGCAGTTGGACAAGCAAGCCGGATTGCGGTTGGCAAAAAACTCACAGACAAATTAAGTGTACTGGAAACATCATGGCTGATGTCGGTTTTTTCAATACCATTTTTATTATTGTTAATCTGCAAATTCAAACCCCTGCCTTTCAATAATCCGAAATTCCTGATTGCAACATTGATTGCAACCTGCGGATTCGTCATCGGAAACGCACTTTTAACAAAAGCTTCTGAAATATCACCAATCTCATTAACAGCACCATTTCTCGCACTCACTCCAATCCCAATGATTCTCATTGAATTTATAGTCATGGGAAATTTGCCAACAAAATATGGCATCGCCGGAATTTTACTGATTGCAACAGGAAGCTATATGCTTAACGTTTCGGAAAGCAAACATGGAATATTGGGACCGATAAAAGCCATCGGAAAAGAAAAAGGCAGTTTGCTTGCAATAGGGGCAGCAATGATTTTCTCGATAGGAGGCGTTTTGGACAAATACGCAATCGGACTATCGGATCCATATTCATATCTGGCATTATGGACAATTTCAGGAGCTATACTAAGTGCATTAATGCTAATCACAAAAAGAAAAAGTCTACATATCTTGAACCTACAAGAAATCAAGAAAAACATCCCAATGCTTTTATTCATCGGATTTCTGATGTTCATAACATCCGCTTCCAACTTCGTAGCCAACACAATGGCATTTGCATCTTATGTTTTGGCGATAAAACGCACATCTGCTTTTTTCAGCGTCATACTGGGCTGGAAAATCTTTAAAGAAATTAAAATAAAAGAACGCATATTGGGTACGCTCGTAATGATTGCCGGAGTTGTATTAATTAGCACACTCGGATAGAGACAAGCAATCATAAAATGGCATAAAAAACAGAGGCTATTTTGTCATAAAGAATAGCAGAGCTATTTGAGGCTTTTGATAACGAAACCATACGGCAGTTTTATGATTGCTTGGCTTAAACAGAGCAAGAAAAGCGACTTCTCTCCCCCTTAATACTAACTACTTCATACTTGCTACTTCCTCCACCACCATCTTCGTCAACTTATTCACATCCCCGCTCCCAGTACAAAAAACGACACTATTTTCATCCGTAAGTTCATTAATCAGCCGAACGGTATTTTCAAATCCTTTACCATCAATAGCATTACATCCACTCCCCTTTTCTATCTCTGCGGCAAGCGAAGCTGGTGACACAGCTTGCTTATCAAATTCCGTATCTCGTGCCTCGTAAATACTAGGCACAATTACCAAATTGGCATTTTTAAAAGCAACCGCATATTTATGTAATAATTGCCAAGTCCTATTGTATTGATGCGGCTGAATCGCCATCACGATATGTTTATCCGGAAACTTTTCTCGAGCAGCTTGAAGTGTCGCCATCACTTCAGTCGGATGATGCGCATAATCATTATAAATCATCGCACCGGATTTCGACTTACCGGCATAATGAAATCTTCTATAAGTCCCTTGAAACATTTCTGAAGTTCTAAGCAGAACTCCAATATCAACACCAAGCGCTCTGCAAACAGCAAAAGCCGCCATCGCATTAAATTTATTATGAATCCCCGGAACTCCAATTTTAATTTCTCCCAACTCGCGCCCGGAATTCCAAAGCATTTTCCCATCTTTTAATAAATAATCAGCCTCTTCACTCACTCCAAAAGTAACAACAGGACATTTAGCTTCTTTTATCACTTCACGAGTCCACTTATCATCAATATGAGCGACAATAAGCCCATTTGCGGGAACTTGCCTGACAAGCTCTCGAAAAGCCTCAATAAAATCCGCCTCGGTTTTGTAATAATCCATATGCTCCCAATCGACATTCATAATCACAACAATTTGAGCTTTTATATTAAGAAAAGCTCTCCTGTATTCGCAAGATTCTATAATCGCATAATTACTCTTACCGACACGGCAATTTTTACCTCCAAATTCAGGAACAGGAGCTCCAAGAACACATGAAGGATCAAGACCCCCGTTAATCATCCCCAAAGCGGTCAATAATGTAGTTGTAGTTTTCCCATGCGCACCGGTAATAGCAATTGTCGTATATTCACGCGAAAGCACACCAAGTCCCTCGGGATAAGTCAAAACAGGAACCCCCAACTCACGAGCACGAGTCCATTCGGGGTTATCACTAGTAACAGCAAAAGTAACAACCATCAAATCTATATCATCGGGAACATACTCAGCTTTATGCCCAACCAAACAAACCAATCCTTCCGACCTAAGATCATCCATATAAGCGGAATCTTCTCTGTCCGATCCAACACATTCGATTCCCCTACCTTTAAGTATTCTGGCAAGCGCACTAACACCTCGCCCGGCAATACCAACGAAAAATACTTTCTTAAGATCCTTAAATTTTATTTGTTCGATAAGTTCATTCATCAAAACAATACTATCAAGTCTGTTTTGCGAATGCAAAAATATATGGTAAATTTTTACAGTAGAAAATAAAAATACATGCCAAATCCACTAGAACAAAATTCACCATTTAATATCGCACGAATAATAATCGTCGTCGGATTCGTAATAGTAGCTTATATGCTTTACAACCTGACGGTATCAATTTACGAAAGCTATCAAATAGATTCACACATAGCAGATTTTCAAGAAAAAAACACAACTCTCGAAACGGAAAATCTAGATAAAATAGAGAGTTATCAGTATTACACTTCGGATAAATACATAGAAAAAATAGCTAAAGAAAACCTCGGACTCGTTAATCAAGGAGAAAAAGTAATAGTAATAAGTGCAGACGGCGAAAATCAAGTTTCAGAAGAAGAATATCAAGAATCACAAACACTTGCCCTCCGCAATTCATGGTCAAATCCACACAAATGGTGGGAATTTTTCTTTGGAGAGAATCCGTTTAAGTACTAAGTAACGAGATTTGCGTTCGGTAGCGATAGGAAGCTGAACTCCGTGAGGCTTCCGAGAGCGAACGACGATTTTTAAGAAATAAGGAAATTGAGCGCAAGCGAATTGACTTATTTCGCAAAAAATCGAGCAAATCCCTATTGAACAGCAACAACGAAAAAGTCTAAAAAATAATCCAAAATAAAAACACTACAAACTATAAGCTACAAGCTATAAACTTCTTTATCTTTGCTATAACCTCTTAATTATGTTAAATATAACCCGCTACTTTGAAATTATCGTCGCGGGGTAGAGCAGTGGCAGCTCGTCGGGCTCATAACCCGGAGGTCGGTGGTTCGAATCCACCCCCCGCAACCAAAGGCCGGTAGCGAAACGAACGGCCCATGTTATAAGCCGGTAGGTCGCCACAGGCGACCGGACGGCCTCTACTATAAGTCGTTTCGCGCAAGCGAAACTCCTTATTCTCCACTAGGCACCTAAAGTCCTATAGCCTAAATCCTATCAATGCTCTTCTTCCATAAAAAGAACAAAATCTCACTAAAACCACCAAAACATTTCTTCATAGACCTAGTGGTACTGTCAGGGGTCGTAATGGCCTGGAGAGGACTTTGGCACTTAGCAGATATATACTTATTTCCAAACAATGATGTTCTAAGCAGTATAGTATCGGTAGCAATAGGCATAATCCTACTTTATCTCCCAGAAGAAGATATCAAAGACTTAATATGAAAATTCGTGGCAGGATAGCTCAGCTGGTTAGAGCGCGGGACTCATAAGCCCGAGGTCGGCGGTTCGAGCCCGCCTCCTGCTACCACAGGCCGGTAGTCCCGCGAAGCGGGACGAACGGCATTTTATTATAAGTTGATTGCGCAAGGCAGCGTCAGCACTCCTCGCGTCTTTATTATAAGCAGTTTTGCGTAAGCAAAACCCATTTTCGTCAGCCCCGCATCTTTCAATTAGTTTTGTTATTTCTTATCTTCTCCACCTCCCCATATCTCGAAAGCCGCTCTTATGTCTTTACGTGTCAATATTGGTATATTGCTATCAGTCTCAGGAAGAGTTGGACCTTTTATTATAACTTGTCCGCTCGGTATTGAAACAATATCACCTTCCATATCATGCTTAGCTCCTTCAAGCAGCCCCTTACCTAAGACATCACATGCAAGCAAAACAAGTGCAGTTTTAGCTACTCCCTTTACAATACGTGGGATTTCCATAGATTTTATTCAAATATTTACTCTCGCTATTATTGCATAATTCTGCATGCATGTCAATCTTTTGGCGCTGGCGCAAAATCAATCATTGTTCAAGCCGTCCTTCAAACGGCCACCCACGCCAACTGAAAAACGGTCTTCATTGTGGTATAAAACGCCTCATGTTCGATAACAACCCCCATCTGTTCATCTTTATCATACGAATAAAGCGCAACTTTATTATTCGGGAAAATATCGATATGAATCTTAATCGGAAATT
This sequence comes from Candidatus Altimarinota bacterium, assembly GCA_041666465.1. GTDB lineage: Bacteria > Patescibacteriota > Gracilibacteria > UBA1369 > UBA12470 > XYC2-FULL-41-22. Next base: position 4,410 of record JBAYGX010000060.1, on the reverse strand, counting down.
TTTTCGGATCAATATATTTCAACTCGCGCAAATGAGCCTTGTCATTATGCGCATAATTTGTCGCCATTGGCAGTTTACCGGTAACAATACCGATATATTTTATTCCAAGAGCTATCCTGCGATTTACGAAATCCTCTTCGTAATATCGTTTAATTTCAGGATGCATGGTCTTCTCGTTCGCACCCATAAAACTATAACGAGTCGAACCGGGAACCTCAAGCAAAATCTCTCCTATCTGTTTAATACCCTCAACCCCCTCGTAAAAAGTAATTTTCGGTTTTTGTCCGGATTTATTATGCATAGCCAATAATTCAGGAAGAATTTTCTTTAAAAATTTTGCATTCTCAAAATAATGATTAACAAGAGACGTTGGATCCGTAGCGGTAAAATATTTAATATCTTTTTTTATTATAAAAGACACAAAGCCCTTCTTCTGCATCGACTGCAAAAGACTATAAGTCGAGGTACGATTCTCTCCAATTCTTTTTGATAAAGAATTGGCACCACTATGCCCCAATTCAAGAAGTTTCATATAAACCTTAACCTCTTTTTCATTCATGCCTAGTTTTAGAAGCGCCTTATTATCCATATAGAGATTGCATTCGCAATCAGCTTATAATAATTGGCCGTTCGCTCCGCTACCGGCCTGTTGACTTAATTAAACAACATATAAATTATAGCAAATCCCATCTGTAACCGCAACCACACAAAAGTCCATGACTTGAAAAAGCGTCTAATACAGCTCAAGCTATAACCAACCATGAACACCACAAAAACCTGCAAAAACTGCCAACATTCATTCACAATCACCAACAGTGATCTCGCACTTTATGAAAAACTGAAAGTCCCTCAACCGACTTTTTGCCATGACTGCAGACAACAACGCAGACTCGCATGGCGAAACGAAAGATGGATGTACAAACGCAAATGCGACTACTCCGGCAAAGATATAATCTCAATGTACCCACCGGATTGTCCTTTCAAAATATACGACTCTGAAATCTGGTGGTCAGACAAATTTGACGGACTCGCGTACGGTCGCGACTTCAACTTCAACAAACCTTTTTTCGAGCAATTTCGCGAACTACAACTTGCAGTTCCAAGAGCCGCACTCGTAAACAAACAAAGCGAAAATTCCGCTTTTACAAATCATGCCGGCAAAAACAAAAACTGCTACCTTTCCGGATGTATTTTCGGAAGCCAAGATTGTTATTATTCGGACTGGATAATGAACTCACACGACTGCATAGACTGTTCATATATGGTCGAAAACGACGAGATGTGTTACGAAACTTATTACGCATGGAACAGCTACAAAGCCTTCTTTTGCGAATTTATTCGCGGATGCTCTAATGTTTGGTTTTGTTATGATTGTTTTAGCTCAAAAGACTGTTTCATGTGCTTTAATTTAAGAAACAAACAGTATTGCATCCGTAACAAACAGTACTCGAAAGAAGAGTATGAGAATGAAATAGCAAAAATTTTCCCCTTAAAATCATCTCATCTTAAGGACTTACAAGCCGAATACACACACATAAAAAACACCTCTGCAATTCGCCAGGCAACCTATACGGTAAACTCCGAAAATTCCATCGGAGATCTGTTATTCGAAAGCAAAAATGTCTATTTCGGATTCGATTCAATCCATGTGGAAGATTGCAATTACATATATGACGGAATAGATGTAAAAGATTCAATGGATCTTTACCATGTTGGATGGGCGGAACTCATGTACGAATGTCACGCAATCAGTAACGGATACAATTGCAGATTTTGCCACTTCACTTACGACAACACGAACGCCACTTATTGCGACTCAACTCAAAATTGCAAAAATGTTTTCGGTTGCGTAGGGCTTAAGCATGAAGAGTACTGCATTTTTAATAAAAAATATCCAAAAGAGCAGTACGAAAAACTTGTCGCGCAAATAACCGAACACATGGGAAAAACTGGCGAATTTGGAGAATTTTTTCCAATAAATTTTTCACCATTCGCATACAATCAAGCAAGAGTTCAAGAATACTACCCGTTAACACGCGAAACCGCACCAACATGGTCGGATTTCATACCAACTCCGCCACCAATAAACGAAAACACATCCATCTGCGAAATAACAGGGAAACCCTTCAAAATGGTCCCGGGGGAACTTGAATTTTACAGAAAAAACGGAATCCCGTTACCAAGAAGACATCCGGATCAACGCTATTTGGATCGTATCGCTAAACGAGTCCCTCGAGCATTATGGTTAGGCATCTGCTCGAAATGCGGGACTAAAACATGGACAAGCACAGAAAGAATGTATTGCAAAGAATGTTATTTGAAAGAAATTTATTGACTTTCAATCAGCTAATTATACAATGCCTCCGATGAATACTTTCTCAACAAAATCATCTTCACGCCGTTCCTCCGCCTCAAATTAGCGGAGAAATTTTAAGTATTCATTCATCACATAATCAAAATAACTCCGCTAAAAAAGCGGTTTTTTTATGCAAATATTCATACTTACAATTCGCCGTACCAACCACACACAAGAACGCCGCCAGAAGTTCCGTAGATAAGCTATACACGCAATCACCCAAACTCTGGCGCAAGTCAGAGTTTTTTTTAACCTTAAAAAATCTTATGAATAAATCTTATAAAAAAGTTGCAAGCCACGAAGCCTCAAAAAAAGAAGCAAGTCATGTTCTACTTCTTTATTCCGGAGGTTTGGACACATCTGTCATGCTCAAATGGATAAAAGATGAATATGGATCAGAGATTACCGCTCTAACGGTCGACATCGGTCAACAAGCGGATTTCCAATCCATAAAACAAAAAGCGATAAACCTTGGAGTAAAAGAAGCAATCGTAATCGACGCGAAAGAAGAGTTCGCCAACTCCTACATAACAAAAGCCATCAAATCAAACGCTTCATACCAAGGCGATTACCACTTATTCTGCCCACTCGGAAGAGCGATAATCAGCCAAATCGCGGTAAAGGTGGCAAAAGAAAAAAACATTCCTGTAATCGCACACGGATGTACTGGAAAAGGCAACGACCAAGTCAGATTTGAAGGATATATAACGACACTCGACCCGACACTAAAAACAATCGCCCCGGTAAGAGAATGGGCAATGGGAAGAGACGAAGAAATCACATATGCAATCAAACACGGTATTCCGATTCCACAAACAAAAAAGAAACCATATTCATATGACGATAACCTTTGGGGATGCTCGGCGGAAGGCGGAGAAATAGAAGATTTCGACCAATCTCCCCCACTTCATAACATCCTAAAAATCTGCAAACAACCCGAGCAAACATCTGATATTCCACTTCACTTAAAAATCGGTTTCGAAAAAGGGATTCCAACAAAAATAAATGGAGAGTCCTTCGTACTAAAAGACTTAATCGGAACCCTAAATAAACTTGGAGCGGAACACGGAATCGGGATCACTTACCTGATAGAAGACAGACTTATAGGCTTAAAAGTCAGAGGAATTTACGAACAACCGGCAGCAGCAATAATAATCGAAGCCCACAAGAATCTCGAAAAACTTGTTTCAACAAGAGATGAAAATGAATTCAAACAAACTCTTGATCAGAGATGGTCATATTTCTGCTACAGCGCAAAATGGCACGAGCCTCTTATGGAAGCCCTAAACGCCGCCGCGGACAAGATTAATGAAAAAGTAACCGGTGAAGTTTCGGTAAAATTATACAAAGGATCAGTCACCATAACCGCAGTATCTTCCCCGTACTCTCTAATAAATAAAAACCTCTCAACATTTATGAAGGATGGTTTATTTAACCAAAACGCCTCGGCGGGATTTATAGAGCTTTATACATTGCCGCAAAAAATGGCAAGAAAGGTGCAGGAACAGGCAATGCAAACGGAAAACGGACAGGACTTGAGATTTTAAAAAACAAAAAAGGGTGCTGATGAAAAAATCGGCACCCTACAGTAAATGCTCAATCAGCACTTTCACTCCTATTCCAATCAGAACCAACCCACCAAACACTTCAACTTTACGCCCAAAAATCACTCTTAATTTTTTACCAAAAATAAAACCAAAAAACGCGACAAGAAAAGTTACAACTCCTATCATAGCAAGAGGCCAAACAACAGATTCATAAAAAAACGGCAATGTAATTCCAACAATAAACGCATCTATACTTGTCGCAACGCCAAGAACCAAAAGCGTCCACCACAAATCGCCTTCCAAAACCTCATCCTCACCCTTTTTAAACGCCTCAAAAATCATCTTACCACCAACAATCGATAGCAAAACGAAAGCGATTATATGATCAACAGATTCAACAAAAACCTTAACCGAAATACCAAGAAGAAACCCTGCAAAAGTTGTCAAAAACTGCACAAACCCAAAAACAAAAGCTATCTTGAAAGCTCCGGATAAAACTCTCCCTTT
>JBAYGX010000059.1:0-8965 GCA_041666465.1 Candidatus Altimarinota bacterium | reverse complement strand
TGACGATACCGATGCCGACTGGCTTTATGACAGCGAAGAAAACAAGATGGATACCCTCCCGACAAATCCCGACACCGATGGTGGAGGAGTTTATGATGGCGCCGAAGTTCTTTATGGAACCGATCCACTTAATCCTGTCGATGATTATCCTGTATTTAGCGGCGGAGGCGGAGTTAATGCGGTCGGGAATAATTGGTTGAGAGATTATGTTTATTCCTCAACCGACTACAAGGAAGAAACCGTTTCCGAAAACATTATTTATATAAGCGAAATGCCCGCCGACGGATTTTCTTATCTTCATTTAAAAGCCGAGGTTCTGGACGAGGACTCTTCAATCGACATGTCTGATAATTCCAGTGTTGTGAAATTTTCCATACTCGATCCGGGGAATGGTTATGCCGAGGTTGCTTATAAAAATGTATCTGTCGTGGATGGTGTTGCGGAAACCGACATTATGGCGAAAACCGTTTCCGGTGAAGCTCAGGTAACCGCCACCATTACCCCTTCCGCCTTACCCGCTATGGATACCACCGTCGATGTTTATCCGGGAGAAGTTGTCTCAATGGAGTTCAAGACTCAATCAACCGTCATGGCTTCCGGCGGAGTTAACAAAATGGATGGCATCTTAATGCTCTATGATCAATATGGGAATATTTCAAATCGCAGTTCTAATACGATAACATTTAATATAGAAGGCGGAGGTCAGCTCGGTGATATCGTCGATGAAGACGAAGCTACCGATGGCACTCAAGTAACAACCTTCGAAGGCTATATACCTTTTTCAATTATCTCTAGCGAGGAGGCTTCTACAACAACCGTGACCGCAAATTACGAAGAGGTTTCCGAAACTTTGGATATCCAAATCCTTGATGGAATCAATCTTGTTGTGAATCCGAAAGATTCGATTTTGACCGCAAACGGAGCGAGTACAACCGCTTTCGATGTTTACGCGAATGATGCCGATGGGAATGTTTTAACAGGATTTAATCCAATCGTAAGTTTAAGTGTAACCAATGATACTTACGGTGCTTTAAACTCCGCTTCGGAAGTGCAATTGGTGGAAGGGTACGGACAAGGTTCATTCCTGGCTTCAACCGTTGCAGGCGATGCTTATGTCATGGCATCTTCACTTGGAATTGAATCTGGAAACGCTTTGATTACACTCGAGCCGGGATCTGTGCATGAACTCAAAATTGAAAGCGAAGACGGGAACGATTTAATAATGGCAAACGGTACAAAAACGGTTCTGGTTAAGACTTATGACCAGTATGGAAATTTTGCTTATAATGACTCTTCTACCGGAATTAGTATAAGGCTTACCGACTTAACTCAAGAGTATGGGAGTTTAAGCGACGAGACTATTTATCCCGAAGATGGTATCGCGAGAGTGACCGCAACCGCTGGAGATATTAGCGGAATGCTTAATATAGTGGCTACCGGAACCAATTTGATTTCCGGAACAAAAACTCTTGAAGTAAGAAGTGAAATAACAAGTGATGATATTTCCGAGATGTCCCCATCGGTTTTATATGCGTCTCTTCTTGGAGCACCGGTCGGACAGGTCACTTATGACGACTATTTTGGTGGATGGTTCTTGTTTAATGGAAAAACACAGGCCGTTATCAGCTTGCTAGATTATCCGGAACCGCACAAACGACTTATGCAGTTGGAGGCGAATGGAAAAAGCACAGTTATCGGTGGAGCTTTCTTGATAGAAAAAGTTACACCTTCCGGTGACGACTCGTTGCCGATGAAAACTGTTTGGCAGGACGATACGAGCAAAATTACGGTTGCCGAAACACTGATAGTATTGGACTCCGACGGCAATGTGAATGAAAGTGAAGATTTAACCGCCGAAACGGAACCCGGAGCTTATATTTCTTTACAGACAACCGATGCAATTTATGAGTTCAAGAGTAAATTTTCAAAAATAAATAATTCCTTAAGCTTATTGCAAGATGGCAACGAGGTCTTAAGACTTACGGGAAAGGGGCAAATCAAACTTTTCTCCGCGAATTACACTCTTGAAGTTAACAACGGTTATGCCTCCCCCGCGATAGATATTTTTAATAATGAGAATCTGGTCGCTACTGTTTTACTTATCCCAAGTACATCCCTAAATGATGTTCAATTGTTGGACCGAGATTATGATTGGGGCGATTGGGGGACGCTTTCTCCGGGAGTTTACATGAAGCAATACGAGAGCAACGATTATGGATTTGAAATTTCTTTAAGTGGAAATTCGAGCGATGAGCCGATTGGATATTTCTTGGTCGATAAAAATGCAGTATTGACTTCCGACCAAGCTCCTTCGCTCGGCTATTCTTCTCTCGAGTCCGCACAGAACGATGGAGGAATGGGTTTTGAGAATGATAATAAAAATATTCTTCTTTTTTCCGCCGGGAATACCGCCGGTGAATCCAATAAATACGGTGTTTCCGAAATTGGTGTTTTGCTTGGCGATCCAACCATAAGTCTTGATAATTCCTACTCTTCAAGTTCTCTCGGATACACAAAAGATATTGGGAAAATTCTTGTCAGTGGAGATGAAACGATACAAGATATTGTGCCTCTTGATTACAACAATGACGGTCTTCAGGATTTATTGGTTGCTTACGAAAGCGGTAAAATAAAACTCCTTCAGAATTCCGACAGCGAGGATAGATTTAGCGATAAAGGCGAACTGCTCGATATCGTAAACGGCATATTGAGCCTTGACCATGCGGATTTCAATCAGGATGGTTATGACGATTTGATTATAGCCACGGAAGATAGCTGTATAAATGGTGAAATTTGCGTTTATCTTTATGAGAATAATGAAGGGAAATTTGAACGCAATAATTTGGATTTGGATAGCGCAAGCCAGGTGTATCAAATAGAGGTCGCCGATATGAACAATGATGATTGGCCGGACATTGTGACTTCCGATAATGTCGGCACGATTATGGTTTTCTATAACGAAGACGGGGAAATAAATACCGAAGGTTATTATGTCGGGAATTTGGGCGTAAAAGTCAGCGACGATATGGATTTGGCAAGTGAGGTTTTTCTTTATTATGACGATATGACTGCCGCGAACGATTCGGAAACGACCGCGGATGAAACGACCGCGGATGATTCGTATTTTTACACTTTACCGATTCCATCCAGCGAGGGATTTGATGCTGTTGATGAAAAATTCGGCGACGAAGGAGTTTCTGTTAGTAGTGCTTTTGAGGATCTTTTAACAACAAGTGTCGGGTCTCTTGAAATCGCAACCGAGGAGTCACAAGCGACCGATGATGTTAGTTTCGTGATGTCGACTTATGACGATTCTTTGTATCAAACTACAAAAACCGGTGTTGATGTGAATGGAGATATCGCCGAGCCGGGAGATGAGATTAAATATACAATTTCGATTACAAACTCTTCTTCTACCGACATAGAGGATCTTTACATAAGTGACATCGTTTCAAGTCTTATGGATATAGATTTGGAAAGTTTCGAGTGCGGTACTTATTGCGGAACCGAGATGGAAATTATTGAAACCGATGATGCCGGAAGACCTTTTGTTATTCGCGGTGTTCCTCTTTATGCCGGTGATACTTTGGAAATTTCATATAGTGCTTTCGTTTTATCGATCCCGAAAGTAAACATTACCATAGGCAATAATTTCGACGATTATCGCGAAGATGATTATTTGGATATTTTGGCATCCCCAGCCGGCAATCCGAGCGGACAGGTTATTTATTTCTATTCAAACGGATCTTATATCAAGAGCGGTGATTCGTTCGTAAATATGTGGAGCGGACTCAGGGTAATGAATTACACGCAAATGACTTCCGAGGCTGTCGATTCCGTACAAGCCAGTCAGGATTTAACAAGCAGTATCTTGGCGGATGCCGGTTTCGATATAGATATGACGACAGATGAAAACGACAATAAAATGCCTGATGATCTTGAGGGTGGTGATGATAACAAGCCTTCTGATGCACTGTCAAAAATTGCGAATTCTCAATTGGGCGATGCCGATGGAGATGGGCTTGTCGATAGTTGGGATTCCGCTGTTACAACCGCAACCGATTCCATTGCAAAAGCCGATGCTATCGCCGGGCAAGTTGCCGGAGTGCTTGAGATGTTTGTCTGCGGTGGTGGGTGTATTGCTTCACCTTTGAATATAGCGTTTTTATCCATGGGAGCTTTCAATTTTTATGGTATACCTGCCGGTTATTTCCTTGGATTCCCGATAGTTGGCGCCACCGTAAATCCACCTTGGGTTTGTACCGGTCCGTTATGTTACTCTCCTGTAGGAATTTTTAGATTATATTTCGACATCACAACAACTCTGGGTACCGCCATGGCAGTTTGTGTTGGACCATGGCCTTCCACTCCCCCTGTTGGAGCGGGTTGTTGGGCATTTAATCTTCCAATTCTTCAACTTACCGGTGTTTGCGACAAGTTAAATTCAGCTATTTCGCTTGCGATGTCTTCCGCAACAGCCGCCATTACAAGTGGAGACTCTTTGATTATAAATTCCGTGCCCGCTTCGTCCGGGGTCGATAGTGGAGCGAGTGGCGGAGTTGGTAATTACAGTCTTGGAAATTATCTGGTTTCCGCCTTTTCAGGTTCGAAAATTCAAGTCCCGGGATTTCCGGCTTTTTTCACCGAATGGTTGAAAAAACAGGGAGAAGAACTTTTGAATTTGGTGGATATGCCGGATATTTATTTCATTTATCCGACAAATATTTTGGGTTCTTTCAAAAAAACAACAAGTCTTAAGGAGTTGAAAACCACTACCGACTTGAACGGACTTTCAAGAGTTCTGACTGTAATAAACAGCTTGCCGATTATTCAGATAAAAACCGAACCCGTCACATTCATGATACCTTCTTTGAGTAAAGAAGAGTTTCTCAAATACAAAGAACAATTAAAGCTCTGGGTGCCGGATGCCAAGGATGAATTTAACCGTGTCGCGAGCGGATGGATTGCCAATGGTTTTTCGGCCGAATTGGATGGTGTAAGCGAGCTTATCGCCAATGTCGAATCGAATATACAAGTTATAGACGAATATATTGAGTTCCCACAGAAGATTGCGGAATACAGAACCGCCGAGGTCGATCTTGTTAAACAAATCATTTGTTATCTTGATGCAATCGTCGAGTTTACCGGCGGCTATATCAAGTTAAACAAAGAGCGAATAGATGCTTGGAAAAAATTCTATAAAGATGTTGTTGAAGCTTTTGACACATGGAAAGCTCTTTTTCAACTCGCAATCGATTATCAAGATTCTTGTGACAAATGTACAAGCCAACGCGGAAGTCTTATAGAGCTTTTGTTGAAATTATTCTTGTTTATTCCTGAGCCTCCGGTAATAGAACTGCCCAAATGGCCCGATATCGTTATAGACATTTCACAAATACAGGCCGGAGTCGAAATCAGTTGGCCCGACATTACATTCCAAGCTGAACCTTTGATTTTGCCCGATATTCCAAGCCTGACATTGCCGGATTTACCGACCATTGATATCGGTTTGACCTTGCCTTCAATCCCCGTCTTGCCATCTCCACCGGATCTGCCCGATATCCCGGATCTGCCCGGCATTCCAATCCCGGATTTGCCCGATATTCCACCTCCACCCGAAGTACCGAATTTGGATGTGGCTTTGAAAATCACGCTTAAGCTTCTCGGAAATATTTTCAAAATAGTTTGTTTGGTAAAACAAGGACTTATTCCTGTTCCGGAAGGCACGCTGAAAACTCAAATCGAAGATCTGACTCAAAGACCTCTTGATGTTTTGTTCCCTTTTGATCTTTTGCTCGCATTTAATACCCCATCTCTTTCTGTTGATTTCGTTAAGAGAATTGAGGTTATCGCCAGAATGAATCTATCAATAGAGGCTACTTTTATTGTCGATACCGTCCAGTCTGTCGCCGATGTTGCCAATTCCGCAACGACGATGTTTACCACTACTGTGAATAATGTTTCTTCAGCCATTACCGAAACCACTCAGGATGCCATCGATGAAACGAGCGAAGCCGTTGGTGATGTCACAGAAACCAATGTTGAAGGTGAAGTTGATTTAAGTATGCAGTCTGAAGATTTACAGTCCGCAGTTGCTCTTCTTTCGCAATCTTTGGATGATCTTAACGAACAGATGATTGCTTATAACGACTCTTTGCCCGATGAAATTTCGATTGTCGCTGAACAAGCCTATCTTACAGATGATGATTTATCCCCTTATGACGAAGTTGCTTATAAAAATTATGACGATATTTATAATTTAATCGCCGATACTCCCACGGACTCTCTTCTGGATTTAAAAAAACAACTTGTCGCTTATGTCGAAAATAATGAATCCATAAATGATGAAATATCCATAGATGGTTGGGATGGTTTCCAAAGGTTGCTCGTTCAAAACCCCGATACCGGTTATTTGTTCGCGGATTATAACGATGGCGGCAACGGATGGACAAACGCAAATGAGGTCGCTGATGTCCTCGAAAACGGCGCACCTTTAACCAATGAGGATTTGGGCGAAATTGAAGAGTCTTTCAAAACCGGACTCGACAATCTTCTGGCAAGCGCTTCCGAAGATGACTCAAGCACGACAAGCGACATACCTGTAACAACGACTGTAACCAAAGGTTTGTTCATTTATAATGAAGTGGAAGAGGTTAACGAGCGTCTTGTCAATTATACAGCCGAAGCGGGAAGCACAAGCAAGATTGTCACATTCGACATGGATAATGATGACGATGAAGATCTCGTTTACAGTTATGGAGGGAATATTTATTTGAAAGAAAATTTCATCAATGAACCTGAAGAATTAAATTATTACGAGGAGGTCCCAAGGCTTGCAAGCGTTGACTATTTCTTGCCTCAAATCACAAGCGTAAATTCTTTTGTCAGCGGTGAACATGGCAACGAAGAGGCAACTATGTCTTTTGCCTCAAATGTTGATCCGATTTTGGCTGACGATTACATAGGTTATGAAGTAACTTACTACGACAATCGATCCGCTATAGACCTTGAGGATGAACCTATCGGCATTATAAGTTTGATTTTGGGCGCCGAGGATAAAACCGTTTCTTTCCAAGATGAGGCCGGAACCGAATATGCAGCCGGGAGCATGCTTGAAACCGATGTCGAAACTGTGCTTGGGAACACCGCATACAATGATTTGATATTTGTTCCCGCCGATGCCAAATTCCTCATGCCAAGTGTTGCTCAAGGATTCGCATATATTTCTTCCGTTGGCGGCGAAGGCATTCTCAAAGACTCATTCTTAAGAACCGTTGTTTATAAAGACGGAGAAACCACTGTTTCCGCCGGTAGCATTATTCACACTCTTTCCGATAGTGAAATAACCGTACAACTTGATGCCGACGATCCTTACACTATTTCGCTTAGTGGAAATACTCTTTTCCCCATCGGCAATAATCTAACCGACGATTTGAGCTTGAGGGTTGAAAGCGGTTCCATTGAAATCATCGACCCTTCCGAAACAAACAGACAACCTGAACAGGCGTTGGTTCAAGGTATGATTCTATATGAAGACGAGTGGATTGAATCAACTTCCGGTGAAACTGTTGTTTCATTGTTGCTTGGTGGCACCGCAACGATTAATGAAGGACAAGTTTATTTTTATAGAAATTTAATCGATAACGAAAATCCAACCCAGAATATAGGTTTGAATAACGGTGATTATTATGCACAAATGTACGCGATAGACTCATTCGGAATTCATTCAACCGTATCAAATACCATTTTACTTGCGCCACAGCTTTGCGCTGATGACAGCACCCCTTATACGGATGTTGGTACGGCGGAAAGAGAGATCCCTATATTCACGACTCTTGAGCTTGATGCTTCAGGTTCTTTCGATTCCGATTCGAATATAATCAAGTACTATCTCGATAATGATCTTGAGTCGGATAGCGATGGCGATGGTGATAGCGAAAACGATGCGAATTCTTATAGTGATGGCGATGGCAACCTCACGAACGATTGGGATAATCCTGTGTTTACAGTGGGTCCTTATGATGAAATCGGACTGCATTATGTAAAAATTTGGGTCGCGGATGAGGCTGGAAATTTAAATTCACAATTGGTAACAATCAATGTGTATGTTCCCGATATTACGGTTGATTCCGCTTCCGCAGAAACCGGTATTGTCACGGGCTCAACCATCCCGAAATCTCCCGATATGCCATTTATCCTAATCAGAGATAGAGATGGTGTTGTCGATCAATTAACGACTCCGACCTCCGATGAAAACGGCAAGTTCTATACAGTTGACGATGGGACTTATGAAATAAGCGATTTGGATATAGAAAGCAGGATTTTGATATTAAACAGCGATGGAGAAACCATTGCGGAATTCAATCCGGATACTGGACAAATTTTGATTACCGATGACAGATACGGAGTTGATGTTTTGCCAACCGATCTGGAGTGGCCGACAAGGTTGATTGTTTATGAAATCGCAAGCGGACAAATTATTTACAGCATTTTCTTGGTGACTGATGCTAATACCGATGTTTCAATCGGCGAAACCGAATTCACCGCTGAAAGTATTCAAGGTTTGACCGGCGTACATATGAGAGTGCTTAACGAGAATGGATTTTTGATAAATACAATCGGTGCTTCCGATCCGCTCTTCCCCGGAAGTGTCGAGATTACAAAAGACGGCGAAAGATATGCGCTAATCGCTTCGGATGGGAATATTTATATATTAAATTCCGATTTCGATTTATCACTTGCCGCAGCTGATAGTCTTGATGACCCTTTGGTAATCAGTTTGAATTATTCCGGAACTACAATGGCCGAAATTTATATTGCGACCAATGGTTCGGCAAGCGAAGAGACGACTGGAAACCTTGGGCTGCCTTCCTTAAACGATGCCATGAACGCCGAAATCGAGAGCCAAGATTCGGATGGCGGAGGAATCGATGATGCGACAGAATTAATTTACGGACTAAATCCT
>JBAYGX010000058.1:0-8991 GCA_041666465.1 Candidatus Altimarinota bacterium | reverse complement strand
AATTTCTCGGTAGGATCGCTATTGGAAACCTCCGCAACGCCCTTCACATAGCTCTCAAGTGGCAATTCATTAATGACCGCCATCTCTCCATCAACATCGCGCACCTCAAGCGAACCGCGATACTTATTGTCGTTTAATGAAGTGTTCCAAGAAGGTATGTTTTCAAAATTATCAATCTCCATAATCGTACTTGAGATTTGCGGTGTGAAAACAGGATAAGAATCTGTAACCCAAGCGAAACCGCCAGAAGTTATTTTGTAATTAGTTCCATCAAAAGAAACCGTCACATCGTCGCCTCCATCAAAACTTCTTAATAATTTATCATCGGAATACATATCGAAACCCGAATCAGCCGTAATAACAGGTTCATTCTCATCTATACTCAATCGAACACGCACATCCGGCTCGTCATAATTCGATTCGTCATTATCCACAACCGAGAATTCATAATAGAAATATTTTTGCACCAAATTCGATCCGTTCATGCGAGGCTTGATAAGAATTTTATAATCGCCTTCTTCACCCGGTGCACTCAAGGTAAACTTAATTTTCCCGGTTTCTCCAGGTTCAACAGAACTTTCCGCCAAGTAATAATTGCTGATGGTGATTCCGATATATTTCAAGAATCCGACGGAAATATTGTCATCTGTCCAAGTTTCATATCCGATATTTTCAAGCTCAATCCAAACTTCTTCTTTTTCACCGGGCTCAAATTCGGTCTTGTCGCTTTTCGAAACAAATTCCGCCTTATCGGATTTATCATAAGCCAGAATCTCGAAATAACTGTCGTCTGTCGGCTCAGCCTCGGTCACATCACCGAATACGGGTGTAAAATAAGCCGTGTAGTAACCGGAAGCGGTAGGTCCTTTAATATTAAAATCAAACGAAGCAGTTTCACCGGGCTCAACCGACGACTCGCTCATCAAGCCATATTTCGTCTTATCCAATCCCGAGATGAGATCGCTTTCTCCACCATCAGGCACTCCCAAATACAACGGATAATCTCCATCATTAGTCCAAGTAATATTCCCGTTATTTTTTATAGAAATCGAAACTGCGACCTCGTGTCCGCTCTCAATTCTTTCACTTGCAACGTCGATATCGGTAACCTCGTAAGACAAATCTGGTGCTTCCACATAAACCGGTAGATTCATGTAATTGGAAGTCTTTTTGTATCCGTTAAACAGAGGCGTAATATCAAACGAAACGAACCCTCCTTGGATATTTGAATTTAATTTTACCGTAAACGATCCAGTAGAACCGGGTGCAACAGACGATTCGTTCAAATAAGCGATACTCTTGGTAGCATCCTTGTTTAAATTCACAATCAAGTCAGCATCATAATCCGTATTCGCAACAAGATAAGTCTTGTCATCCCAAGTTTCGGTTCCGATATTTTTTAATTTAAAAGTAAATTCTTGTTCATCTTCAGGATCCATACTTATAGTTTCCCAATCCTCAATAGCTTCATAAGCGAACTCCGTAGTAGTGGAATCGTAACTGTAATCGGAAGTAGCACTTGCAACAGAAGACCTTATATAAGGCAAAAGTTTATAAACATTCTCCCCGGGACATGCTGTCGCATCAGAATCACGATGTCCGGAAACATTCGCGAGAACGCGGTCCCTGAATTGAGAAGACCCTTCGACATCAATATCAAACTCTTCCGCCTGGTCTTGAATAAGCGCCATAAGGCTCACAAGAGCGTCATAAGAGAGCTCGCTTTCTTCATAATTTCCAAGAATTGAAATCCCAATCGATCCGACATTAAATCCTGCCGAATGACCGCCTACAACACCTTCTCCACCTGCGCGGCCTTCATAAATATTTCCATATTGATCGATAATATAATTGTATCCGACATCACCCCATCCGCGACTTATTGCGTGATAATAATAGATTGCGCGAATCGCCGCCTCGGGGTCATCAAGATCGCTGGTTGTTGCAGTATGATGAATGATTATTTTCGTGATGTCTTCGGGATATTCCTGCGCCCAAGCAAGTCGTTCGCCATCCTCATACGAAACCGTATCTGCGATTTCGAGTTCGTCATTATACGCACCTCCCCAAAGTTCTTGTTCTATTGTGGAAGATTTTCCGTCATCCTCATCGAGTTCGGACTCATCCCCGGTATAGAAGCGATAACTCTCATCCGCGCCCCATTCGGAACGGGAAATTATGTCGAGAGAGGTGTCGGTAAATTTCACTTTTTCCAAAGGGGCGGAAGGAGCTTGCGACTGGAGCCCCTCTTCATCTTCATTTACATTGCTTGTATCTACATACTGAAAACTCATATCCTTCAAATAAGGCGTCTGCGCGCTATCATCCGAATGCATGACAACCTTATATTGAAACGCGGTTGCCGGATTTGTTACGGCAAAACTATAAGAAGTCGTCCCGTCGTCACTCTCCTTGTCGAGCGTTATCCAATCCGTCCAATCGCCGGTTTCGGATTCCAGAAATTTAATATAAAAATTAATGGAAGTCGCATCAGGTACCAACTCCTCCCATTCGAGTGAAACGGCATTAAACTCGAACTCACCTTGGAATTCATTTGAAATAAAAGTCTTATCCGTTTGATAAGCTATCGCGCCATCGGTTGAGGCCTGCAATTCCGGATCCAAGTGGAGCTCCACGCTATCATAAGCTGTGCCAATTTTCATACCATCAGTTTTCTCAAATACAACTGTATATGAAAAAAGAGAGGCGATTATTGTGAAGATTAGTGCAGTGGAAATTCTCTTATATATAGACATGCGGGATTTATTATTTAGAAAGTTGCATCCAGAAATTATAACATACTTTTCGCCGACTTGATACGACATTAGAATTGACAAAATACAGGATTGAGATGGGATAATCTTGTGTGAAAAAGGCGACATGTTAAAATCAAATCGTATTTAACACATAACAAAAACAACATGGCTCATATATTTACTTCGGATACTTTTCGACAAGAAGTTCTAAACGGTAAAGGTCTCGCGGTTATCGATTTCTACGCTGATTGGTGCGGTCCTTGCAGAATGCTTGCCCCTATTATAGATGAATTATCAGCAGCTTATCCTGACGTAAAAATAGGGAAAGTTAATGTTGATGAAAGCGGTGATATCGCTGAGCAGTATGGGATTATGAGTATACCGGCGGTGCTTTTCTTTAAGGATGGGCAAATGGTATATGAGTTTCCAGGTTCAAAAACGAAAGAGGGGCTTGAGGCTAAGATCAAGGAACTTAAATAATAACCGGCGAGGGAGTCAAAGGCGAAACTCTGTCACGTGACCAGCCCTAAAACAAATCAAAACAATGAAAATCGCGGAACCAGAAGTAGAAATTCCAAGCCATATAGCGGAGCTGAGAGATAAAGCGATTAGAGGCGATAAAGGTGCTATTACCAGTTTGTTTATGACGTTTGTGAACGGAACGAGTGAGCAATGCGAAGCCGCTTGCGCAGTATTAATTGAAATATTGAAGTATAAGAAAAGAGCCATTGCGACAACAAAAGTTGTTTAAAACAACGAATTCTCTTCGGGATCCTTAACTCTTCCCAAGTTCTCTTCCGTCTTCTCGGCAAATTTAATGTATTTACCGCAATGCGTGCAGTCCACACGAATCGGCGAGTCGGAAGTTTTTTGAGTTAAAATTCCATCAGTTTCTTTCTTGCATTTTGGGCAATAAAAACCCTGCACATCCTTATCCGAAACCTCAACAGCAGGCTCAACCTTATCCGCCGCATCCTGTGCCAACTTATCGCACATATTATTGTATTTATCGGTCGCGTGTCCTTTTACCCAATTCCATTTTATATTTAATCCTTCGGCAAGTTGTGCCAACTCTCTCCATAAGTCGAGATTTTTTTTGGACTTAAACTCTCCGCGCATGGTTTTAATGAGAAGACTCGAATCGCTAAAGAGATCTATTTTTAAACTCGCCCGAGCGAAATTTTTTCTCACCCATTCTAGCGCCTCGATCGCTCCCATAATTTCCATCCTATTATTTGTAGTCGCATCTTCTCCGCCCGAAGAGGCGCAAAGAATGCTTCGCGTCTTTGCGCTGCCATCTGCTAAAACAACAAAAGCCCATCCACCAGGGCCAGGATTGCCTTTCGAACTGCCATCGGTATAAATTTTTATTTGTTTCATGTGTGACACTTTAAATTCCGCTTGCCCCTTCGTCAAATTTTACGGATAATACTCCTGGTTGCGCGGGGTTAGTATAGTGGTAGTACGTGAGCTTCCCAAGCTTAAAGCGCGAGTTCGATTCTCGTACCCCGCTCCACAAGCCGGTAGTGAGCCGTAGGCGAACGGACGGCCTCTTTTGTATTCCAAAAGGGCTTATTTTGTGTTATAATTAACAGATTTGATTAAACAAATATGGATAGATCAGGAAATGGACAAATAGAGTGGACGGGAGAGATAAATACACGAAAGGCAATAGCTGTGGATGCTAAAGCAGTGGAGAAACAAACCTTGGGAGCAATGGATTTGATAGATGAGATAAATCCTCGAGATTTAGAGCCTATAGATGACGATGATGATGTCATTCAAAACAGAAGAAGAATATCGCATACGATAGGAGATTCGATGGAAATAAGTAACGAAACAACTATTTTAGGAAGACTTGGAGTTCTAACTGCTACCAATAAGCCTATTACATTGTTGATACCAATGATCACAAGTGTGCATAGCGATGATTTAGGCTTTGTAAGCCCTATGCATAGCACAGCTGAACCCGAGTTACTAAATGATCACCAGCTCAATATAATTGGAAGAATTGAAGTGAAAGACAGAATTATATTGTATACGGACGGTAATTTGCGGAAGTACGAGTTTAGTCCGGACTTTGATATTGTTAATTTGGTTTTCAAAAACAGAGCTATAAGTCGGGAAGCAAATGATCCGTTGGATTTTAGTTATATGGAAGAAGGCACAGAAGATGAACATGAAACGATAGTAGTGGATATTTCATACGGTAAAAAATCCTTCAGCATAGATCGATTTATTTTGAGAGTGGTCATAGATATGAAAACAGGGGAAATGGATATTAAATGCGGTGTAGAAGACATTATGGTAATAGTAGGTGAAAAAAAGATAAAAGGGGGAAAAGTTTTATTCCCGGTTGAATGCGAATTGCCTGAAGAGTTCATTGAGATACCGGCAATAAAATGCCGTAAAGCAGATAAAGAAGCAGCTTAAATTCCCAAATAAAAAGCCCCCGCATTACGCGAGGGCTTCATCAATTCACAAAAAAAACTACTTGCAGCACTTCTTACCACCGCAGCACTTTTTAGCTTTCTTCGCGACCTTCTTTACCTTCTTCTTAAGAACTTTTTTAGCAGCCTTTTTGACTACTTTTTTCTTTTTTGTTGCCATTGTTTTTTTGTTTTAATTAAAAACTTAATTAAAGAATACTGTTATTATTTTCTTTTTGCAAATAGAAAAAGATAATATTGCGCAAGGAGTGTTACACGCGCGAGTGCTGTGTGATAAAATAATTCCAGATGAAGAAAAAAAACATATTAATAATAGGCAATTACGGCGCCGGGAATTTCGGAGATGAGCTCGTGCTTAAGAATATTTTGGGAATGCTTAAGGACGAAAAAATCAGCGTGATTTCGCACGATTTCTATCCGTTCCCGTCAGGATTCCGTTCTTTTATTGTTTCGATTTTTACCGGACGAATTATTAAGACACTCGCGACTTATATGAGAGCAGACACGGTGATTTTTGGCGGAGGGACTTTGTTCACGAGCGAGGAGCCGATTACGATTTGGATTTGGTCGATGCAGATTTTACCGGCGATTTTTTTGCATAAAAAAATAATTTGTTTCGGGCAGGGGATTGGTGAAATACACGGAAAATTTTCGAAATGGATTATAAAAAAAATCTTCTCGCGATTTGCGCATATAATTTTACGCGATCGCGAATCGGAAAAAATATTACGTTCACTTGGCGTGAAAAAAGAAATCAAAATCGCACCGGATCCGGTCTTCGCCATGAAGTTAGAAAAGGCAAAAGGCGGAGAGTTGCTCATCGTGTTAAGAGACTGGAAATTTCTGCAAAAAGATTTCGCGAAAAAAATGGCGGAGTTTCTTGAGTGGGTTTATTTGGAGTATGGACTTAAGGCTAATTTTTTGATTTTCGATCGTGCAGATAAATCGTTGTCGGAAAAAACGGCAAGCGAAATTGTTTCGTATAAGGCGCAAATGGCAGAAATTGATTTTGATAATTTTAAAGAAATTTTCTCAAGAGGCTCTCTCGCTCTCAATTTCCGTCTACACGCCAGCATAATTTGTTTCATGTCGGGTATCCCATGTATCGGATTCGAATATGAAACAAAAGTTAAAAACTTATTCGAATCTTTTGGGGTCGGCAAGTATGCGATAGGATTGAACGATTTCGAATTATTGAGAATGAAATTCGATGCTCTCTATCAAGAAAGAGACTTGATTTCATCTGAATTGCGACGCGAAAGCCAAAAGATGTTGAATAATGTAGCTTTTCCTATAAAATACTGACAAGTGCGGAGCGATTCCTCGAAGCGGAAAAGCGTAGCACTATATTATAAATCGTTTTGCCAGCCCCGTAAGGGGCAAATTATATAAGCGATTCGCCAAGAGGCGATCTCCACAAAAAAGCAAAACACAATTCCCTCGCAGGTGTCGTATAGTGGCTATTATGTCAGCCTTCCAAGCTGAAGAGACGGGTTCGATTCCCGTCACCTGCTCCACAGCGCAAAGACACGAAGTATTCTTTGCGCCTTATTATCAAGCCGATTGCGTATGCAATCTCCTCTTGAAGTTTAACAGATTCAATCGTTAGTGCTTGGTGACGGTAGTTCGGACAGCTTAAGTCTTTTAGCAATGTCTGCTAAAGCATGTGCGACATGGATCAACTCGTCATCAACTTCATATTCGCAGGAGCCATCCGGTAAGATGATTTCATCAAGACTTACTCCATCAATAAGAAGATCGAAAAGACGAGAAATGAGGTCTACGGGAAATCCTTGTCGAACAAGTTCGGATTTGAGATGTTGAATACGGTTCTTCGCATCCAACTCGTCAACAGTAGCACCTTCGACAGTGTTTTCGACAAGACCATCCGAGAAACGATGATAGGGGACGGGATGATCCCCGGTTAAAACAAAAGGGCTGAGGTTACTAAAAAAAATCTTCACACTGCTTGTGGCATATGTAGTAATTTTACCAAAAAATGGTAAGTGCATATGAATAGCACGCTCAATAACATATTCAAGAAGATCCATCTGCATATCATCGGCGCGGGATAATTTTGAAACGACATAAATAATGAGAATTCTCTTTAGTTTCAAAAAAGCTACCATGTTCCCTTTATCAGCCAATTCATACAGAGAATCGGGATCATCAATCGACTCAACTGATGTTCGATCCACATCAGTAGATTCACGGAGTGGCATAACATAACCAACTGGACGATATGTCTTTTGTAAAGTGTCTGATAGAAGAGGCAAAATGTCTCGGCGAAAAATAGCGTCTTCCCCAGCCCCTTCAACGCTTCTCCGCCAGTAACGTATAAAGGGCATAAGAGGTCTGCCTTTTGAAATCCATCGATCTACAGAATATAATCCCCATTTTTTTATGCCAAGAGGTTTATGAGCTGTTTCAAGCATATTGGCAATCTCAATATTAGAAAGTTCTTGCCAATTATAAACCTCCATAGGTTTGAAATTCTCTTGCCAGGCTAGAGGGAATTTAGGTAGCATCCGTTCACGAAACATTGCCTCGCCATCAGGTTCAACATAACTTCTCCAATAATGCCAAAAACTCTTGCCCCAAGGAGCTTTGGTAATAGGATCTTTCCAATGAGCCAATGATCCGATCCCCCACTGTTGTTTTGCTGGATCTCTAGATCCCTCGAGAGAACACAAGCTGGCAACCATATCATCATCGTCCATTTGAGACCAAATATGTGGACAAACACATGCAGGTTTTTGTGGCTTGTATGAAGAACGCCATTTTCCAGGTAAATAGGGGAGTATTTGTTCACAAAAAATATCATCATCATTTTTTTCAATATTATTTTTCCAAAAAGAATAAAAAGCGCGTCCCCACGCGTCGTCCCAATAAAAAATAGAACACATGCCCCAATGTTTTGATGGCGGAGTATGCGTTTGACAATAGGGTATAAGCAATGTCCGAAGGGCTTCTTGAATATAAGATTGATAAAATGTTAGTGCAATCTGGGTGCAAATCTTGGCACGACAAGATGAAACATCAGTTAGCTCTAATCCACAATGTTCAGCAACCGCTATGGTCGGAGTTTTTATGTGATAAAACATACATTTAGAAAAATGACGCTTGTCTTTGAACACATCGGGAAGTCGAGGATCTGAGAAAGCACGCCTAATCTGATCTTTCACAAAATCACCATGAGCGGAAATTTCATCTGGCAAGTCAAGGGTATCAAAACTTTCTATGGCGATCTCTACAACTGCTTCTCTGGTTAACGATGTGCAATATGGTCTCATGTCAAAAATAAAGGCAATAATTCTAACATATGGAGATGATAGCTCAAACAACAAACGGTTGTAATTCAGGCTCGTACGACGATAGTGGCGATCAGACCGGTAGCCATTCCGGAAACTATATTATCAAGTCGATTGCGTATGCAATCTCAATATTTGTATTTACATCCACTATGATGAAGCTAAACTGATTATTAAGAGAGTAATTTGAAAAACTTTAACTGTTTTTATGGCAAATTTTACCAGAATTTTCTTGATGTTTTTTTCGGCAGTAACAATCATTATTGCCGACGCTTTGATAAAAAAAATTAGTGATGGCAATTCTTTTTTTAGCATTATAAGAGATCCATGGATGATTTTGATATGTGGACTTTATCTGGTACAAATATTTGCCGCCATATTTGTATTTATCTTGAAAGGAGAGCTGGCTATTTATACTAATTTATTCATTATCTTTTACGGGATATTCGGGATTGTTATAGGTGTTCTATTCTT
>JBAYGX010000057.1:0-9336 GCA_041666465.1 Candidatus Altimarinota bacterium | reverse complement strand
ATAAAGAAAAGAATGTTGCTGAAGCAAAAAAGTGGGCAGAAGCAGCAAACTCCTGCGTCGCATCAAGATAATTGGTCGTATAGTATTGCCTTCTTCAACTGTATTCCCTCATTAGTTCGCTTATATCGATATTATCAACCCCATATTCCCTTAATGTCTTATCGGCAATCTGCGGCAACTCGTCATTATAAGTCGGTCTATTTTCACGATAATAGATCCCCAAAGGGATTTTATCACCCCACATCTGAGCTGTCTTAATCGCATTCATCTTATCTGTCGGATCATAATCCTCTCCCAATTTGTAGACCCTCTCTTGGAACCATTGATAAGTGTTTGTTTTGTTAAAAGTTACG
Organism: Candidatus Altimarinota bacterium; assembly: GCA_041666465.1. Lineage (GTDB taxonomy): Bacteria > Patescibacteriota > Gracilibacteria > UBA1369 > UBA12470 > XYC2-FULL-41-22. The sequence goes on along the minus strand of JBAYGX010000057.1, from coordinate 8,983 downwards.
CATGGTTGCAAAACATCAATCAGTGCGAAACCTCGATGTTTATGCGCTTCGACGATGAGCGATTTCAAATGGGGGATATCTCCTGCGAATCCTCTTGCCACAAACGATGCTCCACTCACAATTGCCAAAGATAAAGGTCTTGTTGCGACCTCTATTACGCCAAACGGAGTGGACTTGGTGTGCGTGCCCTTATCGGTTGTCGGCGAAGCCTGTCCCTGCGTAAGCCCATAAACCTGATTGTCGTGTACGATATAAACCATATCGATATTTCTTCTCATCGCGTGAATAAAATGACAAGTTCCGATTCCATAAGCATCGCCATCGCCGCTTGTCGCGAAAACATCGAGCTTATGATTTGCCAATTTAATACCGCTTGCAACAGGTAAAGTTCTTCCATGTAGTGATTGAAATCCGCTTACATTTATCCAGAGCGGCATCTTAGGTCCACATCCTATTCCGGAAACCAAAACAGTGTTTTTTGGATCAAGTTGAAGTTCGGAAACAGCTTGTTTGAGAGCCATCAAAATTCCGAAATTACCGCATCCTGGACACCAATCCGGTTTTCGCCCAAAGCTGGTTGTATTGAGATCTTGCAAACTAGACATTTTGAATAAATTTTAAAATATCCTCCGGATAAAAAGGTCTGCCATCATACTTCAAATACTTATGTTTAACTTCCACCCCAGTGAACTCACGCACAACTCCGGCAAACTGCGCGCCGATATTGCCTTCTATAATCACAGCTTTTTTTGCAGAAGCCAATTCGCGTGCAATATCTTCAGTAGGGAAAGGCAAAACACAAAAAGTATGAACCAGTTTTATTTTAATTCCCTCTTTCTTCGCCAACTCCATAGCCTCAAGAACAGGTCCTTTGGTTGAGCCCCAAGAAAACACAGTAACATCAGCTTCATCATCTCCATAAATACGGACACGATCTTTAACTACAATCTGTTTTTTCTGGCGTTTTTCAGCCATTTTCGTCCTCATTTCGGCATCTTCCGTGAAATCCCCATCGCAATTATGCTCATTTGAAAAAGCTCCGAAAATCGCATCACCGGCAAATGCACGAGGAGACACGCCATCTTCAGTAATTTCATATCTTTTATAAGAAGATGTAATTTGCGCGATTTGTCCTCTATCTATTTTCCAACCTTTTGGAGTTTTGAACGGAGGAACGCTCTGATAACTTTCACCCAAAAACTTATCTGTTAAAATAATGGCAGGTATTTGATATTTTTCAGCATAATTAAATGCTTGCAAGCCGGCTTCAAAAGATTCTTCAATATCTCCCGGTGCTAAAATAACTCGCGGAAAATCTCCTTGAGCCGCATGCATTACAAATCTCAAATCAGACTGCTCCGTCCAAGTCGGTAATCCCGTTGCTGGTCCGGGGCGTGATGCGACAGTAAGTACAAGTGGAGTTTCCGTCATTGCCGCCAATCCAAGCGCCTCAACCATTAATGAAAACCCTCCGCCGGAAGTCGCCGCCATAGATCTTACTCCAGCATGAGAAGCTCCAATCGCCATTAATATGCCGGCAATTTCATCCTCGGTATGTTTCATAATCAGCCCCATTTTCTCGCTATGCTTGGCGAAGAAATGCATTATCGCAGTCGAAGGTGTCATAGGATAAGTTGATACAAATCTGCAACCGGATTTAACCGCACCCATTGCGATAGATTCATTTCCGCTTATAGAGATCATTTTATTTTTTGTAGCGCGTGAGATTTTACATGAGGATTCTTTATCTTTCATAAACTCATATCCCGCTTTCGCATTATTCAAATTATGCTTAACGATATCGGGATTTTTTTTACCGAAAGACTCTTTTATCAAATCCTGAATTATTGAGAAATCTACGCCAATAAGAGCGAGCGAAGCACTTAATGCAACCATGTTTCTCATAATTTTCTCACCTTTATATTGATTAACTATTGCAGTTAAAGGAATAGGGAAGAGGTTTAATCCTTCAGGCAAATCATCAACATTAACATTTTCCGGATCAAAAACTATTCCGGCATCTTTTGCCAATTCATTCTTATGTAATGCAATTGCATTTTGATTTAAAGCAACCAGTAAATTAACAGTCTTAACTTGCGATTTAACAGGTCTGTCGGCAACTCTTGTTTGGAAAGTATTGTGTCCGCCTCGGATTAAGGACGGATATTCGGAATAATCAAAAGTATAAGCTCCACTCCTCATACATGCGCGCGAAAACATCGTTCCGGTTGTCATAATCCCGGCGCCAGCCTCTCCTCCGATTTTCCAGGTGAAATCCATGGGAGTAACTAACAGTTAACAACTAACAACTTACAACCTGAAGAAAAATCCCCATCTTCTCTTACTATGTCACTTCTCCTCCACATGTATCACATTCACCGGGCAAGAATCCGCCGCCTCTTTATTCGCAGGTTGATCTTTCTCATCTATCTCAAGCTCGTTATTAACAGCCCCTTTCAAAACCGACTTGCCATCATCGCTCATACTCCAGAAATCAGGACAAACCATCGTGCAAGCTCCACATCCGATACAATTATCGCGATCGTGTTTAACGGTGTATTTCGCCATATGTTTTTGTTAAGAATTTAGTGTCGAAAAAATTATACTTTAAAAAAAATAAAAGTATAATAAAAACATGCTTAAGAAAATATTCAAATTCAATGGTGTCGACCTGGGGTATGTTTTTGGGTGTGATTTGTGATGAAAACTATTTCTATCTCATAAGCTTTTCAATTCTATCTCTTTCTTCAGGGAATAGGCTTATCGCGTATTCAATTGAGACTTGCCTGGTTTCTCCATCTAATGAGTCGATATAGCCTAAATAAATATCAAAAGCCTTTTGATCAAGTTTGTCTTGAGACAAAAGAATTCTTCCGGCATCTGCATCGATTCCGGGACCGCTAGCCGCCTTTAAAAGGACCTGTAATGCCAATTCAATATCTCCGCGTTCCGAATATAAATAGGCAAGTGATACAAAATCATTCGGTTTAGAGATATCGCTCTCGCAAACTTTTTCAAGAGCATCTATCCTTTTTGAATGAAGTCGTGCGATATCTTTATGCTTCGAAAGAAATTGGGGGGTAGGTGTTAAGTCATATGTGTCGATTTCTAATACTAGAATATTACTCATAACCATTTCATAGAATTGAGATAATTCGCGTTGATATTCCGGTGAAGTGGGGTCTTTAGATTCAGGACTATCATTAAATTTTAAAAACATCTCAATAGCTTTATCGGGATCGTTTTCATGAGTGTAATATAAATATGACAATGGCCCTGTCGAGGAACGATCACCGTTATCAATAGCTACTTCATACATCGCTATAGCTTTGTCCTTATCGCCTTTTTCAATATAAGCTTCAGCCAAGGCTCTATATGTCCCATTCAAAATGCCAAATGGTTTAGCAATCGAAGAGATATGGACTGTATTAATTGCCGATTCCAAAATTTTTATATATCCATCGAGATTACCATTATCGCGATATATTCTCGCTACATATGAATACGGTTCTAACTGAGTGCTGCCAAGGATAATAGCCAAATCGTAATGGGACCGTGCTTTAACGGGGTCATCTTGTTCGTATAATTTACCAAGGAATACATGATAATCCGGATTTGAAGGATGAATTCCAATTAAAAATTCATAGATATCAATTAGAGGGATTTCATTAATAGATAATACATATGCTTCGGCATTTGGACTATGATATTTCTCTATGAGACATTTTGAGACACGAAGGATGTCATCTTTGCGTTCGTATTTTCTATATAGGGAAATAAGTTCAGTATAGCAATTCCAATCACCTCCATTTTTTATGGCATTCTCGAGTTGTTCAAACTCTTTGTTTTGTAGGGTGGAAATATCAGGATGGTTTTTTAAGAAATCGGCATTAATCAGTCGATCGTCAAAACTGGAATTGCTGAAAGCTTCCGGGTATTTATTAGGGTGTGCAGTTATTTCATCTGTAATAGCCTGTTTGTAGAATTTAGCGAAAGCCACATTATAAGCAGGATCGTATGGATTGTCTGCGATATATTGCTCGTACAATTTTTCAGGGTGACCCGGCTCAACATATTTATAAATATCGGCATAATGTATCTTGAGAACAGAGCTGTTAGGATATTTGGGTATAGCGGTTTCGTATAAGGCAATAGCTTTTTTCGGTTGGCCAACCGTTATATAAGAATCAGCAAGGTTTATATATATGGTTTCCATTTGAGAATCAGACTCCGGACATCTTTTTAATGCAAGTTCGAGAATTCTAATGCCGTCTTCATTGTTTCCTGTGTCTATGCGTAAAGAGAAATACAAAATATATATCTGCGGGTCGGTACTTCCTTTTTTGATAGCTATTTCGAATTGTTCTTGAGCTTTTTCAGCATCATTTCTATTGCCATAAAAAAATCCGAACAAGGCGTTATACTCAGGTCGATCCGGGTATTTGGCGATCAGGGCGTTGGAAATTAGTACGGCGTCGGCAAAATCAATTTTATCTGCGATAGAAAACAAAATATTTGCAAGATTTTTATGATAAAAGTCGCAATGCTTGGGGTCTTCCGCAATCATTGTTTCATACGCCGATATGGCATCATTGTATTGGCCAATGCCGACTAATTGATTGGCGGCTAAAAGTCTGTCGATTAGTTTTGGATCCGAGAGCATATCCATATCTACATCGACATACGATCTTTCACCGGTATTGGGTATGTCGAGAATTTCGACCTCACCGTTTTTTATGCGATATCCGCCTGCTCCATTGGCAAGTCCGACTCCGCTTTCATCATATTTGGGCATAAGTGAATTAAGCGCTTCTTCCAGAGTGGGATACCCTTTCGCTTTCTCGGGATCTTCTAATTTGCCGTGTAGATTCCCGTTTTTATCAAGTCCGAATGTGCATAAGCTATACGCATCCCAATTACCATCCGGTTTTTGTTCGAACCATATACAAACAGCATGCATCGGGATGCCTAATACATAAGGTCGTTTACTTTGTCTTTTTAGTATTTCTTTTGCCAAGAAGGCATAGTCATCGCAATCACCAAGCATTTTGCCGTTTTCTATTCTGTGGATTGTCTCAGTCGCAACTTGCCAATAGTCTTTTCCGCTGATACTGGAAGCGTAAGGTCCGGCATTTGTTGATTGCGGATTTGGATTGCGACTTGGATCATCATATTCATATCGCATGAAAAGCTCGAAAAAAATCGCAAGTTTTTCGGGCGTATTAAGGTTAGCGGCAAGATAATCAAGATATTGATCATCCGACATTTCCGGATGTTTTTTTTGAGTAACATCAAGTGTGGCGAAATCTTCTCCATTTGAATCAACCATTACTCTTGTACCAGATGACATGCGATATAATATTTGTTCGCCATGTTCGTCATATATATTTTCCTGATTGCCGACTCTTTCAGATTCCAATGTTCCATCAGCCCGGAATGTACTTGTTTTGAGAACATGACCTGATTTGTCGTATTCATTGACCTCCTGGGGAGTTCCCTCACGGGAGAATTTCGTTATTTTTTTAGGGACATCGCTGCTTGGAAAATATTCGGTGTAGCTGGATTTTCTATCATTTTCATAATCGATCTTTTTTATTGGACAACCAATGCCGCGATTATCTACGTATGTATATGAGAAACGAGATGGGGCGTAAGGCTCGCCATACTCTTTTACAGTTATGTCGGCTTGTTCGTCATAGAGAGTCCTAACGAAACAGATTTTTTTTAATAAATTGGACGCCTCAATTAACCGATTTATTTCAGAAGTTAAAGGTAGATATCTAAGCGGTATAGAAGTAGACGATTCGCTGTTACCGTAAATTATTCGCATAAGCGTGGCTTCTTGCGCTTTATCAAGAGATCCATCTGCAGAACAAGTAGTTCTTAACTCTTCGCGTTTTTTGGATATGAGCATGCACAGTTCGTAATATTCTCGTATGTCTTTAGGATCGGATTCTTTATCCACGCGCAAAACACCATCGGGGGTTGCCGAGTATTTTATATCTTTACCGTTTTTCCGTATTGTAAATTCAATTCTTAATCCACCTCTCGGGGTCAATTTAAACCCCGGCGTTATAAATTCTCTTAAATCATCTCTCGCTTCAATCCGGGCAATGGCCTGCTTATATATCACTAAGTCTGATTCACCTATATTAAATGGCAACTGGAAATCAACATCTTGACCAAACAGTTTTATACCTTCGGGTGACTGTGTGAATTTAAGGCTCTCGTATTGCGGTAAGCCGATAAAAAAAATAAATTGCGCGAAATCTTCTATCTCATTTTCAGCAAAAAGTTGAGCATGAGTTTGCTTCAAGCTTTCGAATATGGAATTGAGTTCTGCTGTCGAGATACGTAAATCTGCCGAATATTTTTCTTCCGTTTCCGTGGTTGACGGATCATCTGTCCGGTCCCGTTTGATTTCCTCGAGGATTTTTTGTCTTAAAAGCCTGACGGCGGCATCTTTCTTGTCGGATTTAGCAGAATCGCCAGGAGAATCAAGAGTCTTCTCAAGTTGTTTTTCGAAAGCGCTTATTTGATCCTGACTTGCAGCCATTTGTTTGTTTTAAATTTTCCCAGCCTCTTTTTCCAAAGAGTCCAGCTGTTGTTTTTCATGTGTTTTATTTCTGTCTTCTTGGAATTTTCTAACCGCACGCAAAATAATTTTTAGAAGCTGAATTTGTTTATCTTGTTTGTCCGACATGTATTTCGGGTTTTAGTTATCTGTTAATTATACCAAAAAAAAGCTCCTTTGTCAGGAGCAAAAGATGTCGAAGCGAATACTGCTGAACAGCGCTTTCGTCGCCCTAAGAAAGCAAAACAAAAAGCCTTTATCTTACGACAGAGGCTTTTTGAAAGCTAAAATATCAATCTACAGATGAGACAACCATTCATAAAGAGTACTCGTAAGCAATGTATCGGAAGGACCAAAAGTTCCATCGGTATAGCCAACGGTTGCTCCAACATTGTTATATAGAGTTTCTACATAGTCATAATACCAAGCGGAAGAGTCGGTATCGGGGAAATGAGGTCCGCCGGTAGTGTCGAGAGTCCATTCGTAAAATGCATAAAACAATTTAGCCGCCTCAGCGCGATTAACAATATTATCAGGACCGAAAGTTCCATCGCTATATCCTGAAATGAAATCATTGCAATACCAGGTCATGATGTAATCATAATCAGGATCCGTAGTCGGAACATCCGAGAATGCAGCTCCGCATGAAGTATCGATTGGAGTCCCTTTTGCTTCAATTAATATTCTGGCAATATCTCGGCGCAATACATAAGAATCATCAAGCCTTTGTCCGTAAGAAGGAAGACTGTTTACATATCCTCCGTTATAAATGTATCCATAAGTTGAACCTTGCCATACGAAATTATAAGTACTCATTGTGGAATACCCTGAAGAGTCTTTTGTATAATCGGCAGTCGAATCTTCTTGCAACCATACATTTAATTGAGCAAGATCACCGGATGATGCATCTATGGAGAGATCCGTTTTAACAACAAAAGTTTGAGTATCGCCTTTCATTATATCGGCAACACCGGAAGCCATTTCAAAAGGTATAAAACCATAATCCCCGACTGTCCCATATGCGATAGGGGTTGTTAAATCATCTGCATCGTATAATCTCCATGCATTTGCCGTGCGAAGTTCGGTAATATCAAAAGGATCTTCGGCATAGACGGAAAACTCGGGAGTAACTTTTAATAAACTTACATCATAACTATTATTATTCGTTACCTCGAATCTCAAAACCTCAACATCGGTTCCGGCTTGCATATCGGTTACATAAATACCCGGCAATCCCATAGCCGTTGAAGTTGAGCCTTCGCCAACAGTTTCGACTTCAAGATTTACAACTGTCGGAGCTTTAACGATAAGAGATTTAATACTCTTGATCTTCAGAAATCCTTGCAAACTTTCACTGTAAGAAGTGCTTAATACAACAGCCACAACGACGAAACAAGCGACTAAACCTGTTATAATTTTGCTTTTTTTAGACATTGGTTTGTTTTGTTAGGAATTTTTTATATTAAAGATTTTATTTTACTCTTCCATCCATAAACCATCTAATCACCTCTGGATACCACTTTTTCTCCAATCCCTGCACACGCTCTTTTAATGTATCAGGAGTATCATCTGGTTTAACCTCGCATTTTTTCTGTACAATTATATCACCGTGATCGCACATCTCATCTACGAGATGTATCGTCATGCCGGTTTCCTTATCATGATTGGCGAGCACAGCCTCATGCACACTGGCATCATAGAAGTCTTTTCCGCAATACTTAGGAATAAGAGCAGGATGCACATTTATTATCTTTCTTGGGAAGTGATGCACAAACCATTCGCTTAATATCCTCATATATCCAACAAGTACAATCAGATCTACCTGATGTTCGTCGAGTATCTTGGCCATCTCCTTGTCGAAATCCTCTCTGGTTTTGCCCTTCGGGCTTACATAGAAAGCTTCATAACCTTGAGCGCGAGCTCTTTCCAGGGCGGGGCACTCCTTATTGGTGATGACGCAAGCAAGCTCGACAGACAGGGTTCCGGCCTTGATTTCATCTATAATAGCCTGAAGATCGGTGCCGCGAGTGGAAGCAAGTACGGCAATTTTAAAAGTTTTTTGCATAATGATTGTATCTGTTAGGCATCGAATTAAGAAATAAGCAGATGGAGTGGTCTAGTCCTAAATATTTGACTTTCTACTTTTTTTGAGTACAATGACATGAACGCTTGATTTGGATCAAATGTTCGAAACAGCACCTTCACAACTCAAACAAAAACAAAAGTAACCCTGTAGAGCTAAGAACACAACCACATTATATAGGATTGCAGCCATAAAATTAAATTATTTTACTAGGCTCACCTCAAAAGTGGTTTATCAAGGCTTCTAACAGATTAGAATCTCGCTTAAAGAGGTGGAGAAATACCCCTCAGCCGCGCTACCCCCGAATCTTTTTTCAGAAAAACGCT
>JBAYGX010000056.1:0-9659 GCA_041666465.1 Candidatus Altimarinota bacterium | reverse complement strand
GCCGGTAGTCCCGAAGGGACGGACGGCTTTTATTATAATCTGTTTTGCGGATGCAAAACTCCATACAGGCAAGGAAGCGAAGCGCTCCGTGTGCAATATTATCAAGCCGATTGCGCATGCAATCTCAATACGAAAAAAGTCGACAAAGTTAACAAAGTACTCTGTTAACTGTTGAGATATTTTTTGTCTTCACGATTTTTTCATATTTCCTTCATACCTGTTCCACGGGAGGTGCTTAATCTCCTTACGGTTTTTATAATTTTAAATACATGAAAAAAAGTAAATTACTTGTGATTTTCCTTGTGCTCTCACTCATAGGATTCATAGCTTATTCGGCATTCCATACGACAGAATTAGTATCGGAAGAGTATGCCGTTTTAAGTCAAATACAGAAAGGTGATATATCGCTTTCAATCCAAGCATCCGGCCAAGTGAGCAATGCCGACGAAATAGAATTGAACCCGGATAAATCCGGAATAGTTGGAGCGATATATATTGAAGAAGATCAATATGTTTCCGAGGGTGATCCAATTATATCTTTTGATACAACCGATTCCGAGATGGCAGTCAGGTCGGCGGAAATAGATCTTGAAAAAGCTCAGCTTGCACTTGAAGAATTGCAAGAACCTGTTGATGAAATAGATATTAAAAATGCAGAGAATACTGTAACGCAAGCGGAAAATGATCTGACACAACTGACGAGCCAATACCAAACATCTTATGCAAATAAGCAGGATGATATTGCCGATCTCGAAGAGGATTACCCAAACGCTTATGATTCGGCTTTCAATGCGGCTACGGAAGTTTTTGTTGAATTGCCAGATGTTCTTGAGAGCATGGATGATATAGTTCAAGGACATAATATCTCCCAAAACATGACGGATATAACATACTATTTAAATTCGACTTGGGGCGATGACAGAGGTCCTATATCCGCTCAAAAAGATAAGGTTACAACCGCTTACTATGCCTCGCTTACGAGTTACGATACTGCGCTCGATTATTATCAAGAGATATCAAGAGATGAAACAGATCAAATTGAGATTTTAGCTGATGCAACTTATGAAGCTGTATATGACATGTCGGAGGCTCTAAAAGAATTGGATGTGTTTTTGGCACTTGTTTATGAAGAGGTTGGATCGAATTTTATATACGCGGATGTATTGTCATCACAAAGAACAGATATCGCAAACTCTTCTGCAACAATTAATCCAGTATTGACATCCATATATGACGAAATTGAAAATATAGATGGAATTTCCGAATCGATAATCGACGCGCAAGAAGAGCTTGAAGATTTAACAAGTGAATATGAATTAAACAAACAGGATTTGGAATTAACTTTGGAAGGAAAAGAATTAGACCTTGAAGACATCCAAAGTACAAGTGCTACAGACTTGGAAATCCGAGCTCAAGAATTGACAATAGAAGAAAAAGAAAACGCATTGAGCTCTGCGCAAAATGATTATGAAGATAATTTCGTTTACGCACCAATATCCGGATACATTTCCGAGCTGGATATAGATGTTGGAGAAACCGTTTCCACATCCACGGTTGCGGCAACTCTTATAGATGATTCCAAACAAATAGTTGTGTCTTTAAACGAACTAGATGTGCTTGATGTTAAAGTTGGACAATCGGCTGTTGTAACATTTGACGCAATAGAAGGATTGGAAGCGGACGCTATCGTAGTGGAAAGATCGGATACGGGTGATGTGAATAGTGGTGTTGTTTCTTATGACATAACTCTTTCGATATTGAACGAAGACGAGCGTATTTTGACCGGGATGTCAGCGGATGTTGATATTGTTTTGATCAGCAATGATGATGTTTTGTTAATTCCACAGACGGCTATAAAAGAGGATAAAGACGGTAAATATGCCGAAATTGTTACAAATATTGATCAATTAACGAAAAAATCTTTCTATCTGCCAGCGGAATTAACAACAAAAAAGAAATATCTCGAGATTGGAGAAGAAGATGATACGAACGCGGAAGTCATTTCAGGATTAAACGAAGGAGATACGATAGTTCTAATGACAACGATTGTTTCGTCTTCAGAAGAAGATACGGCAATAAGTACACCATTTAGCGGTGGAGGAGGCGAAATGCCAAGTGGGGATATGGGAAGCGGTCCGCCAAGCATGTAAAATTAAAAAATGAAAACGATTATAAAACTTAATGACATCAGGAAGTCTTATAGCACGGGTGCCTTGAAAGTTGAGGTGCTAAAAGGTATCCATATAGATGTAAAAGAAGGAGAATTTCTCGCCATAATGGGTCATTCCGGTTCGGGAAAATCAACATTGATGAACATACTTGGATGTTTGGATAAGGCGACTTCCGGAGAATATTTTTTAAACGAAATAGATGTTTCAGGTTTGAATGCTAACGAACTGGCAAAGATAAGGAGCGAACATATAGGATTTGTTTTCCAGTCTTTTAACCTTTTGCCACGATCGGTTGTCGAGAATGTCGGGTTGCCATTAATTTATAATAAAAAAATTCCAAAACACGAGAGGCTTGAATTAATAAAAAAAGCTCTTATTTCCGCAAATCTCGAAGAAGCGAGATGGCATCATAAGCCAAACGAATTATCAGGAGGACAATGCCAGCGCATCGCAATAGCACGCGCTTTGGTAACGAATCCTGCGATTATACTTGCCGATGAGCCTACCGGCGCATTGGACAGCAAAACGGGAGAATTTATTTTGGAGACTTTTAAAAGAATAAATAAAGACGAAGGTCGTACAATTGTTATGATTACTCACGAGCACGATGTCGCGGCTCATGCGGATAGAATAATTTCAATTAAAGACGGAATTGTATATGAGAATTCATGATCTTCTCGGGCAAACCTGGGCAAGTATAGAAGCAAATAAAGCTCGTTCGAGTTTGACGATACTTGGTATTGTAATCGGTATCGCATCAGTAATTATAATGCTTTCGATAGGGCAGGGTGCTCAATCTTCCGTGCAAGATTCGATTGAGTCGATAGGAACAAATTTGTTGACGATTTCTCCGGGCGCTTCAGAAGGGAGTTCGGGATTGAGCATGGGACAGGGGACTTCGGAGACCTTAACAGAGGATGATATAAATCTTGTGCAATCTTATTTGCCTTCACTTGCAGGTGTTACCACAATAAGCTCGGGAAGATATCAAGCTGTTGTAACAGGAGGAACAAACACAAACGCAAGCGTATATGGGGTAGATAGCGACTACCAAGAAGTGAAAGAAGTTGAAATGTTGCAAGGTCGATTTTTTGCATCGGATGATGAAGACTCATTATCAAAAGTGGCTGTGCTCGGATATGGAGTATATGAGGATTTATTTGGAGCAAACGGAGTTAATGTGCTTAATCAGCAAGTCGAGATAAATGAAGTTAATTTCCGTATCGTAGGAGTTGTGCAAGAAACAGGTGTTACGGAAGATAATTTGATATATGCACCGATTACAACTGTTCAGCATTATTTAACAGGTTCGAATTCCTTATCTTCTGTAATTGTAAAAATAGAAGAAGGAGATGATATAATTGTTGTAAAAGCTACCATTGAAGGTATCTTGAGATTTTCTCATGGGATTGGTGCGGATGACGATGATGATTTTTCGGTTACGGAACCTTCCTCTTTTCTTGAGACAGCGTCGGAAATAACAGGGGTGTTTACCATACTGCTGGCTTGTATAGCCGGAATATCTCTGGTTGTAGGCGGGATAGGGATCATGAATATGATGCTGACTACGGTTTCGGAAAGGACGAGAGAAATAGGTGTTAGAAAATCTATCGGAGCAACGGAATTTGATATTAATATGCAGTTTCTGCTCGAATCTTTACTGTTAACGCTAATCGGAGGATTGCTCGGACTTGGTATCGGAGTAGCTATTGCAAAAATAATTTCGGGATTGGGACTGGTAACAACAGTTATAACTCCATCATCGGTTATGTTGGCGGTTGGAGTTTCGAGTTTTATAGGTGTTATTTTTGGATATTATCCTGCTCAAAAAGCATCCAGACTGAATCCGATAGAAGCACTAAGACATGAGTGATAAAACCGCATTGAAAAAGTCTTCTGTCCATTTACAGGCTCTTCATCTTTCCACCATCGAAATAATAGATATTCTCTTTCTTAAAACCATATTTGCCTCTAAGTTTTCTTATGTGCGGCTCAAATGTAAATAAATTCACATCTTTCAGAAGCGTTTTTTCGCCTTTCTTGAAATATAGCCTGTCCTCTTTTCGTTTTTCAATTGTATGTCCAAGATTTTTATTAAAATCCAAATTCTCATATCCTTTTTTCGTGATCTCCTCGTTAAACAAATTATAAACCTCATCAAAACTCATCTCCGGACGCACTTCTTTCATGAATTTCAGATGCAGGTCATTTTCAGTTGCCCATCCATTATGGAATCCCTGATTCCGAGATTCTTCGCCAACCACTTTCCCATTCTCAACAGTAATTGTTCTGGCAAAATCACCCCAAAATCCATCTTCCTCGGGACTTAAATCAATTGTTACTATATCTGAATTCTGAACTTTCGTATCTGTTGGCACATATTCTTTGCCGGAAACCGATATGATAGTTCTTTTTCCTACCAATACGAAAGCGCCAACTCCATAGTACCAAAAATTAACGATTCCATGTCGGTTCATGTGTTCTTCAGCCATTGCCACAATCTCTTTTTCAGTCAGACCGGATCGGATGTTTTTTCTCAAATAATCGATAGTATTTCTTGCTATCCTTTGAATATGTTCATATTTCTCTAAATCTTTAATCATGTATGCAATTTGTTAATAACAAATTCATTATAGTCTCTTCACACTTTTTTCACATCTCCCTCACAATTTGTTCACGAATCTGAAATATAAGATAACTGTGTTTCATGATGATGATGGCAAAGAAGGACGTGGTGGACTTTTTTGCCACAGAGCAAGGGAGCGTTTCGCTTCCCTTGCTCTCACGTCATCACGGCCACTTGCCAAACAGATACCCCACGCATAATATCTAGATATGATGAAGACAATACTAATAATTGAAGATGACAAACATATTGCCGATTTGGTGAAGCTCTATTGTGAAAAAGAAGGTTTCCGTTCGATAGTGGCTTATGATGGAGAAGCTGGATTGGAATTGGCGAAAAAATCAAATCCGTCATGCGTGATACTGGATCTCATGCTTCCGAAAAAAGATGGCATGGAGGTGCTTAAAGAAGTTCGTTCGATTGCAGATACACCTGTAATTATTCTTACCGCGAAAGAAGAGGAAATTGAAAAAATACTTGGGCTGGAAATAGGAGCTGATGATTATGTCACTAAGCCTTTTAGTCCGAAAGAATTAATGGCGAGAATAAAAGCTGTCTTAAGAAGAACAAATCGTGCCGTGAAAATGCAAGAAACAATGCGTATAAAAAATTTGTTCATAGACGGGAGTAAATTTCAGGTCAAGAAAGGCGATAAACAGATAGATTTGTCGGTTTTGGAATTTAAATTATTGCAAGTATTTGCATCAAATCCGGGGAGAGTTTTCACCAGAGAACAATTAATGGCGAGTATTTATAAAAGCGATGCGAAACTTGTTTTCGACAGGACGATAGATGTGCATATAAAAAACCTGAGAAAAAAACTGGGTGATAATCCGAAAAAACCTATATATATAGAATCGGTTTTTGGTATGGGATATAAATTCAAAGAAGATGAATAAAAATGTTCAGATTAAGTTATTTTTGGGATTCATATTGATTTTGCTTGCGACTGTCGTGATGGTATCTTTCGCATCTCATTATATTTTAACGAGAGAATTTAATGATCTTATAGGGGATGAGAATTTCATGAGATTTCGGGAGTTTGATGATCTCGAAGAAATCCATTTCTTCAGTAGTATCAAAATGACTTTCGCGCTAACGGCACTTATAGGAACCGTACTGGCAAGTATTGCGAGCTTCGTTTTCTCGGAGTATTTGACAACACCGATTAAGAAAGTGATAGATACTACGAAGAGAATCGCGAAAGGAGATTACAAGACGCGCGTGGATGTGGATTCGGAAGATGAAATCGGTGAATTGTGTAAGGCTGTCAATAAGATGGCGGAAGGCCTTGAAGAAACAGAGAAATTAAGACGGGAATTGGTTTCGAATGTAGCGCACGAATTGGCAACTCCGCTTACGAATATAAGCGGTTATTTGGAGGCGATGCACGATGGTACGATAAAGGGGGAGGATTTAACCAAAAGCACTCTAAAACTGTTGCAAGATGAAACAAGCAGACTTACCTTGATGGTCAATGATGTAAGGGCGTTATCATCCGTTGAGAATCCAGATATAAAATTATCACAAAAACATTACGAATTGAAACCGCTAACCGACGAGATAGTTTCTACGATGAAGCCGAAATATGAAAAAAAGAGCTTGGATCTTTCGATTGATATACCCGATGGTTTCCCGAAAATTTTTATTGATAAAGATAAATTTTCACAAATAATAATAAACTTATTGAGCAACTCGATTGCATATACTCCGAAAAAAGGCGGTATAAAAATTTCAGCATCAGATACGGATAAGTTTATTTCTGTTATGGTTGAAGATACGGGGATAGGTATACCTAAAAAAGATTTGCCCCATATATTTGAAAGATTTTACAGAACAGACAAATCTCGCTCACGCAAAACAGGTGGCACGGGAGTAGGGCTTGCGATCGTAAAAGGGCTTATGGAAGCCCACGGCGGAGAAGTTTTTGCGGAAAGCGAAGAGGGGAAAGGATCAAAATTTACTTGCAGATTTGCGAAGATGTAAACCTAGCGATTTTTCAGATATTGATAAATGGCAACCGCAACTTCATCGCGTGTCATTAAACGAGCCGGTTCCAGATTAAGACTTCGATTTGGAAGCAAGTCGTATGTTTGTGCGATACCTACATATTGGGCAAACCAATCTTCGGAATCTACATCTCCATACGAATACTCCAAATCGGTATCAAGTCCGAATGTCAATGTAAACATTTTTAAAAACTCGGCGGTATTTACGGTATTTTGTGGTCTGAAATTTCCGTCCGAATAGCCAATGATAATGTCTAACTCGGAGGCTTTTACTATATAAGGAACATACCATTCTCCCTCAACAACATCCGGGAATTGTCCATTGTTTTCCAAATCTTCAACAGATTCATAACGAGCTAAAAGTAAAAACTTGGCAGCTTCAGCTCTATTTACTTCTCGAGAGCCTTTAAATTCTCCATCCGGATATCCTCCGATAATGGCGCGACGATAAAGTTCGGCCGCAGCTTGCCCTTCAATATAGGCGATATTCGTGTCGGGGAAAGGATTCTCATAAGCTTCCATATTTACAAGCACTTCATCTTCAAAACCGGCCGGAGGGATGGAAACTGTGCTTGTTTGTTCCGGAACAAAATTATCAACCAACACACATTCATCTTCAGAGCGAACATAACCTTCTTCACAAGAAAAACTGTAATTCGAAATCAAAACACCATCTTCAATTTTATCGATACAGGTTGAAGGAACCGAATGTTCGGGAGAATTTTCACAGGCTGGAATGGGATCGGTACAAACTCCTTCGTATTCAACATAAGGAGATTCGCAAACCAGACATTCGTCATCGCATACACAAAGATTTCCTTCCACGGAATAACCTTCTTCACAATCAAAAGAGTAATTTTCGATATAAACACCATCCTCGATTTTATCTATACAAGTCGAAGGAACGGAATGAGCAGGAGGATTCTCGCAAGCGGGGATAGGATCGGTGCATTCGCCTTCGTAATCAACATAAGGTGACTCGCAAGCACAAAGACTTCCTTCCACGACATAACCTTCTTCGCAATCAAAAGAGTAATTTTCGATATAAACTCCATCCTCGATTTTATCTATACAGGTCGAAGGAACCGAATGCGCTGGAGGATTCTCGCAAGCAGGAATGGGATCGGTGCAAACCCCTTCATATTCAACATATGGTGATTCGCAAACTACGGCGAAAACCAAAGGAATAGCGATAAACGAGAGTATTGCTAAACAAAACAAAATCATTAACTTTTTCATAATAACAGGGGTTAAAATATACTAAATATATAATAAAACTTTAGCTTGTACTGCGCAAGCCAAGGATTTGCCGTGTGGCAAAAGTCTAAAACATATTACAAAAGCTGGACACCCCCCGAATTTCGTTGTATAATAAAACCTAGTAATATGAATTGACTGTCCGGTTTCCTGCTATTAAATTAACAACCTAAAAGAAAATTTAAAAAATTCATCATATGGACAACTCAAATCCTCAAGGACAACAGCAAGACGATTTCGGAACTCAAGGAGGCTTCTCCGGGAATTGGAGTTTTCAATATGATGACAATGCGGTTACTCCTGTTGCGCCTGCTCCGGTGACACCGATACAGCAGCCTCTACAGCAACCTCGTCCACAACCGGTTGCTCCGCCGCAATATCCAAGTTCACAACAACCTTCAGGTGGAGGCTTTGGCGCACCAACTTATAATCAGCCGATGCATCCACCGGCACAACAACATCAACAAAACAATTTTGGGTATACGCCGCCACCGGCACAACAACCTCAGCAAAACAATTTTGGGTACACGCCGCCACCGGCACAACCTCAAGCTTATACTCCCGCACCGGCTCCAAGACCGGTTATGCCTAATTATGCACCTCAACAACAATCTCCTGGAGGATACATGCCGCCACCGGCACAACCAATGGGAGGATTCGGAGGCTATAATCCACCGCCGTATACGCCACCACCACCGGCTCCAAGGCCGATGGCACCATCTCCAATGGGAGGAGGGTTCGGTGGGGGTTTCAACGACGGATTTGGAGGAGGTGGGTTCGGAGGCGGAGGATTTGGAGGTGCAAAACCCGATCCGGCATTGGCGAATTATAGATTCTGGGATCACATGAAGGATTTCAAGACGACAATAAAAATACCCGTACACAATCTGAAATTTGATGAGGAATATTTTATAAAATTACTCGCCGGTTCGATTTCTCTGACAAAAGATGAGAAAAAAAGAATTGTCGATTCGGTTCCAAAATTAAGACAAGAACAGGTCGACGAGCTTATTAAAATTCTTGAGGAAGAAAGGGAAAAGTTCATTGAACTTTCACCAAAACACGCAGCTCAACTTAAGAAACTTGAAGAAGAACACAAACGAGATTGGAAGGATATCGAGTCAATGTACGAACAAGAAACAAAGAAGAAAGAAGAAGCCGGCAAAGTTGACGATATCAAGAAGCAACTTGGGATTTAGTAACAATGCAAGAGACATAAGGCATAAAGTCGTGAAGTCATTTTGTAATGTTTTTACAAAAATACGCATTATGCTTCCAATTATGCGGGAAATATAATAAATTCAAAAAGCACTTGAAAAATTTTAACAAAAATAAAATGAAAAAATTGTTAAGCCTTATGGCGATGCTCACGGTGATTAATTCTTTCGGATGCGGAGAGGTCGAAGATGATATTTCTACAGGAGAAGACGAAATTACGGTTGGGGAAGATGAAACTGTTACGGAAGATACGACAAATGGCGAAGATACAGTAAGTATTGCAACAGATTCGGGAACAGAAGAAGACATAAGTAATCTGGAAGCGATTATTACTGATGCAACTGCCGATAGTGAGGATTGCGCAATAATAAACGATAT
>JBAYGX010000055.1:0-9681 GCA_041666465.1 Candidatus Altimarinota bacterium | reverse complement strand
CAATCGGAAACCTCTCCGCAATATAATCGATATCCTTATCTCCTCTTCCTGACAGATTGACAATCAATATTTCGTCTTTCTTCATTTTTGGTGCGAGTTTGAAGGCGTATGCGATTGCGTGTGAGCTTTCGAGGGCGGGGATGATTCCTTCGATTCGTGAAAGTTGTTTGAATGCCTCTACCGCTTCTATATCGTTAATTGTTTCGTATTGTACTCTGCCAAGTTCTTTCAAGTCCGGGTGGATCGGTCCGACTCCGGGATAATCGAGTCCTGATGCTATTGAATGTACCGATGATGGTTCTCCTTTTTCGTCTTGTAGCAGATAAGTGAACATTCCGTGAATCGTTCCCGGTTTGCCCATAGTCATAGTTGCGGCGTGTTCGCCCGGTTTGAAGCTTTTACCCGCCGGTTCGACTCCTATCATTTTTACATCACTATCGTTTAGAAATGCGTTAAATAATCCGATTGCGTTTGATCCGCCTCCCACGCAAGCCATTAAATAGTCGGGGAGTCTGCCTTCATGTTCCATGATTTGTTGTCGCGCTTCGCGTCCGACGACCGATTGGAAATCTCTTACCATCATTGGGTATGGGTGTGGTCCGACTACAGATCCGATTCCGAAGAATGTGGTCTTGTAATCCTGCATATATGCGCCAAAAGCGCTGTCTACAGCGTCTTTCAAGCATCTGCCTCCGCCTTCAACAGATACTACTTTTGCGCCTAGCAGTTTCATTCTGATTACATTCGGGTGTTGTTTGGCGATATCGATTGCTCCCATATGTATTTCGCATTCAAGTCCCATTAGCGCGGCGGCTGTTGCGAGTGCGACACCGTGTTGACCGGCTCCGGTTTCAGCGATGAGTTTTTTCTTCCCCATCCTTTTTGCCAAAAGTGCTTCTCCAATCGTATGGTTTATTTTATGTGCGCCGGTGTGGTTGAGGTCTTCGCGTTTGAGGTAAATTTTTCCGCCACCCAAATGTTTTGTGAGATTTTTTGCTAAATAAAGAGGGGAGGGGCGACCAACGAAATTTTTCAATAAATCGTCATACTCTTTTTGAAAAGACGGGTCGTTTTTGGCTTCTTCATAGGCTTGTAAAACTTCATCCATTGCCGGTTTCAATTGAGGCGGGATGAATTGTCCGCCGTACTGTCCGAAGAATCCGTTATTGTCGGGATAATTTGTGTGAAAATTTTGCTTTGTCATGTTAATGGTTTTTTATAAAATAGTTTGGTAAAAATTGCGATTTTTTTGAGTCGCCAATGCTCTACTGATCTGTTTTTGAAAATAAATTTTTTCATAAAAAAATAGCCCTTTTAACGGGCGTTGATGATTCTTAATATTATTACACGAAATCAACTACCCGTTTAGAAGGGCAGTCCACCAGCAGCGCAAAGACGCAAAGCATTCTTTGCGCAATGTTATGAGTTGTTTCGCGGATGCGAAACTCCTTAATGCAAGTTGTATATTTCGTGTTTTCACGGGCTGATATTAACACAACTTCTCGATTTCCCGAAATATTTTTTCAATATCTTTTATTGATTCAACCTGTACGAGTCTGCTTCTGAACTCTCCGGCGCTTTTGAAGCCTTTGATGTAAACCGATAGATGTTTGCGCATTTCCAAGAGTCCTCTTCTGTCTTTCGATTCGATTGCTAGGCGCGAATGTTCGAGAATTAGAGGAATTTTTTCTTTTAAAGACTGTGGGGAAGTGTATTTTTTATTTCTTAAAGCTGCGGAAATTTCTGCCATTATCCACGGATTTCCGAATGTCGCTCTGCCAACCATAATTCCATCTAAATCTTTTAGTTTTTCAAGAGCTACTTTTGCCGAGGTGATATCACCGTTTCCAATCACTGGTATTTTTAGATGTTTTTTTGCCAAATAAATTGGTTCCCAAGTCGATTGGCCAGAGAATCCTTGTGCGGTTGTGCGTCCATGAATTGTAAGAGCCTGTATACCTGTTTGTTCGAGCATTTTAACGAAATCCAGAAAAAGTTTTTCATCGTATGTTTTGAAGCCTATGCGCATTTTTACGGATACCGGGAGTTTTGTCGCTTTTACTGTTGTTCTTGCAATTTCTTCCGCCAGTTCAGGTTTTGTAAGTAAAGCTGATCCATGCATTGAACCGATTACTTTTCGAGCCGGACAGCCCATGTTTATATCTATTCCGTCAGCTCCCATTTCCGCAACGGTTTGTGCTGATGTATGGAAGAATTCAGGTCTTTTTCCGAAAAGTTGTACTATAAATGGTCTTTCCGATTCAGTATGATCTAGAAATCCAATAGTTTTTTTGCCTCCATAATTAATTCCGTCTGCACTTATCAGTTCAGTTATGCAAATAGTTTCCGGGGCAAGTTTTTTGATGATTTGACGGAAAGCCGAATCCGTATAGCCGGCCATTGGGGCTAGAAGAAGCAGAGGTTTTTTTGCTGATTTCCAAGAGAAGATTTTTTTGCGTGGCATGAGGAAGAAGCTAACAGCTTACAGCTTACAGTTTACAGTTTGAGAGAGGTTTCGGCTATCTTTTTACTTTAACCTTCGGTCCGGAATCTTCTTCTGTTTCGGTTTGAGTCATTATCATAATGAAATTTTCAGCGGTTCCGTCTCTGTAATCCGTATGGTCTTGAGGATCTGCTCCCGTTGTCCATATTGTATTTTCGCCGTTTTCGTCTTCAAGAAGTCCTGCCAAAATATATTCTTGGTTTTCGAGATCTGTGTCATATACCGCATAAGAATATGCAAAAACTTGTCCGTTTTCGTCCGTTTCTCCATCCATCGGGTCATATGGCATGGTTGGTATAAGTGTTGCCAATGCTATGGCATCCGGATATTTTCCATTTTGAGTATAATAATCTTTTATAGCTGTCTCGATTTCCGTAAGGTCGGCAAATCTTTGTTCGTTTCTGGCATCGGATTCAGTTGTTGTCGTTTCCGTGTTGGTTTCGTCCGTGACGAGATTGTCGTCTTCGGTTGGTATAACTATATTTTCTTCCGGTAGATCCACTACTGTTGTATCCGTTTTATTCCCGAAGAATGTCAGATATCCATATGCAATTCCTCCCAATATTGCCAATGTTCCAACAACTATTCCGAGATTTAACAAAATACCGTGTGAGGACTTTTTCTCCGGAGTTTTCGTTACTGGATTCGATTTTGTCAGTACGTTATATAGTGGATTTTCAGGAGTAGTGATTTCGTAGTCCGGTGTGGGTTGTTGCTGTGTTGTTGTAGGTGGTACTATCGGTTGCGAAACTGTTGGCTGAATCGGTTTTTCCAGGCTGCTTAAAATTGTTTTAGCTTCTGTATTTTGAGGATCGATTTCCAAAATCTCTTTGCATCCTTGCATTGCGTTATCTGTTTTACCATCTTTTTGCCACTGCTTGACTTGCTCAATTGCGGCTAGTATTTCAGGGCTTGTTGTAGGTTGAGGGTTTATTGAGTCCATGTTGATAGGAGGTAGGAATTAGAAATGAAAAAATGTAGATTAAAATTCATCGTTTTTCGAAGAGCTTTTGTCTTCTTGTGTCTTTGGGATGACATTCTCAATGGCGCCCCATTCGCTTTCGCCGTGCTCGGGGATTACCAGAGTGATTTCGTCGCCAATTTCCGCTTTGAAGTATGTGACCGATGCGAATATGACATTATAAGCTCTTCCTTCAGCGAGAACCTTGTATTGACCGTCTTCATATGTTAACAAGCCTTTTACGCGTTTTCTTTCGACCGGACCGATTTGTTTATAAACAAACGAGCCATCTTCTTTGACTGTAAGTTTAAGGACATCTCCCGGAACAAGTTTTGATTTACTTGCGTAGTTTGCCGGGATTGGATAGTTTTTTTGTTTTGGTCCAATCATATTTTGACCATCGAAAATTCCTTCAATAATTTTCATTTCTCCGTCATCTTGCATGCTCAATTCTTCCGCTGCTTCTTTCAGTTTCTTGTTCTTATCTTGCGGACTGCCGGCTATGTCGTTCAGAATTGTTTTTGCCGAACGAATATTGCTTTCGGCTGTTTCCAGCATTTCTTTAGCCAAAGCAATTTTGGAAGCTTGTGAAGCCATATGGTTTTTGTTTTTATTTTTGTAATCTGTAAATTATAGCAGAAAAAAGCTTCGGATTCAAGCTGAAAGTTGATAGTAATAACTGACAACTTACAACTGACAACTTACAACGAAGAGGAATGCGGAGATATTTTTACTATGTCACTTCTCCTACTTCTCCAACTTCTTCTACTTCTCCATGTATATCACCTTATCCCCATTCTGCCCCGATATCCTTAGATCTATATATTCCAAAGGTGTTTCGTAGATGTTAAGCTCCGGTAAGGCCTGTTTGAGTTTGTTTAGTTGTTCATCAACTGTGAGTTGTATATCAAGCCATACGACGAAATATTTTTCCGTTCTTAAATGAACTTCTCGTTCCATTTTGTAATAAGTTATATCCAGTATTTGCATACCGAATTTGTTTTGAAAATCTTCGGTCGCTTCTATTATGAATGCCAGGTTTTCGGGCTTAATGGCGGTTTGACCTTTTATTATTACCTCGGTAGTTTCTATATATATATATGGGAGGGAAGGGTCTTCTTCGTTTTCCGCGACTATAGTTCCATTTTCGTTTATCAGGAATTTTTTTGAAATTGAGTCTTTTTCAGCAATAAGGTTTGCGGAAACCATATATGGTTCGAGTTTTAGTACAAGCGTGTGAGGTAAGGATTTCTTTATTTCTATGGATTTGTATTCCGGATAAACTTGTTTCAAGTAAGTTTCTTCTTCGAAATCATTAAATATAAGAATATTTGTTTCTTCGAAATTTTTTAAATATAAAACAATTGGGTTTTCATCTTCCACTATTGTCGAATCCGCTCCTTCAATCTTGAGTTCGATTTTTGTAATAGTGAATGTGTCTGAAATGAATAACAGATAGGCAATTCCGTATAAAATTATTCCGATACCGATTAGTACGAGAGGGCGAATAAATTTTTTGAAATTTCTTTCTGTTGATCTGGCTTTGAAAATTTTCTTCTCCGGGTTTTGTATGAAGTTTTTTAATGGTTTTACCGCTTGTCTTCTTGAGGAAATTTGAATACTTGGGCGATATCTTCCCATTGGTGTTAAAGTTTGCCCGGTTTTTTTCTTTTTGAAGAAGAACATTTTTTTGTTTTTCGTAATCGGGGTTATTTTAACAGGTTTAAAAAAAAGCCCAAGTTTGATTTTGGACTTTTTTAACTAATAGCTTGTAATTTCTACTTCAAAAATGCTTTCTTTGCTTCCTTTATGGCATTCTGCCTCGCTTCACTTTTGATTTTCCCTTTTGCTTTGTTTGCCCTCTTGCTTAAATTACTCTTTGGTCGAGATTGATTCATTCTTGTTAAGCCATGGGTATGGCTATGCATTGCGTTTGACATTTGAATAGGAAGTTAGGAATTAGGAGTTGCAACCGCCGCAGCTTCCGCAACAACCTCCGCATCCTCCGGATTTGGTATTAGGATTGTCGATTTTGAAGCTTTCGTCTTCACTTATATAGTCTATTTTGCAGTCGTTGACCAGAGGAAGTGAGTTTTTTGGTACAAAAATTTTGAGGCCTTGAGATTCCACTGTTTCTTCGTCTTTTTCTTTTTTCTTGGCGAAGTCCATGTAATATTCCAGTCCCATACATCCTGCCGGATATGCGTCGAATTTAAGGCCGTAGCCTACCTTTTTATCTGTTTTTTGCATTTTCTTGAGCTCGGTTGCAGCCTTTTTTGTAAGTGTTATTTTGAACGACATATTGTTGGAGTTAGGGGATAATTAGTTGGCTAGGACCTAGTAAAGCTAGTGAGCTAGAGAAGATAGTAAAGAGGCTAGAGAAGAGTGGATTTTTTCTATGTCACTTCTTCTACTTCCCCTACTTCTTCAACTTCTTCTAGAATGTGCCTTCGAGAGCGTGGGTTGAGTTTGGGATTTCAGGTGTCCCGGTTCCGATTTCTTCTGTTACTATAACGGTTGTGAATGTTTCATAGTCTGTTTGAGGATTTTGTTCGGAATATGAAGCTATCCATGTGCCATCTGTGTTTTTCGACAGTTGCCCGATACTTGTTGTCTTAAAAGGGCTCAAACGAACTATCCAGCCTTCATAATGAGAGCCTTCAGTTGGGTCTTTCAGGTTGGCTGATAATGTTATTGTATATGTGTTGTCTTCATAAACTCGCTCTGCGGTTCCGGTTTGTGTTTGATCTCCGGTGTTTGATAGGATTGCGGTTCCTGAGAAATTTATCAAAGATTTCATCGAATTTGTTGACAGAAGTGGGGCGATTGAAGTTCCTGCGAAAACTACAAGGATTATGAACGGAATGGCTGTTTTTAGAGTTTTGCTCATGTTTGTAGGTGTTGTAAGTAGTTGTTGTTACCTGCGAGGGGTAGATTACTTTTTTTTAAATGTTTTGTAAAATTTTATTTATCGGAGTAAAATTTTTCCACTGATGTGAAGTGGCTTCACTCTGCTATAAACTAAACTATAAGCTGTTATTATGTTCAAAATCTTCTCCGGTAAAAAGAAATTTATATTTATTGTCTTGGTTATTTTGTTGATTGGCGGATATTATTTTTCTTCAAGTAAAAACGGGGTTGTGCAATATGAGTTTGCTGATGTTTCTCGTCAAAATATAGTACAAGAAGTGTCTGTTACAGGTACGGTCGAGGCTGATCCAAAGATAAATTTGAAATTTCAGACTGCCGGGAAAATTGTGTCTATGCCTGTGTCGGTTGGTGATTTTATTTCGAAAGGGAATGTTTTGGCCGCCTTGGATTCGACGGCTCTTTCCATATCTGTTGAGCAGGCTGAGGCGAATTTGTCTTTGGCGGAAGCGAATTATAATAAAGTTGTTGCCGGAAATACGGATGAGGCTGTTGCTGTTGCCGAGGCTGCACTTGAAAAAGCTCAGGTCGATTATGATCAGTCCGTTAGTAATTTGGAAAATGTTGAGGCTCTTTCGGAAGATGCGCTTGCTGCTGCCGACTTAAGTTATCAGTCGGCTTTAACTTCTTATGAAAACGCATCTGCTACTTATGGTGAGGATTTGTCTCAATCTTATGAGGATGCTTATGATGTTTTAAATCAGGTTTTTAACCAGGTTGATAATTCGATGCGCGAAATCGATAATGTTTTAGGTGTTGATACCGAAACGATAAATGATGATTTTGAGCTTGCGTTGGAATCTATGGGCAATTCTTATAAGCAGGCTACGAATGATTACGAAGATAATAAATTATTAAACGCTGATTTATATTCGGAATATACTTCTATAAGTTTTGATGATCATGAAGAGATGGATATTCTTTTAGTTGAAGTGTCCGAGTTGGTTGATGCAGTTGATAGTTTGTTGGATGATACTGATTATCTTCTTTTGAATGCTCCTATTATTGGTGGTTATACGGATGATATTAAAGATACAAGAAGAGCCTTGATTTATGCCGAAATAAGTTCTTTGACTACGGTTAATTCGAGTCTTTCCGCTGCAATTCAAGCGGTGGAATCGGCTTACACAAGCGAAGATAATAATTTGAAATCCGCTCAAGATGCTCTTGATGAGGCGGAGCAGGCGTTGAGTACGGCTCAAACCCAGTCTGAATCTGATATTTCTTCGGCTGAAATTTCGGTTTCGGTTTATGAAGCCTTGTTGTCTCAAGCTGAAGCCAGTCTGGATCAAGTAGACGCTGATCCGAGGGATGTCGATTTGGAGGGGTTGCAGGCTTCTATAGATAGCGCACAGTCCGCTCTCGATTTGGCTAATTACAATTTGTCTCTGGCAACGCTGGTTGCTCCCGTTTCCGGTATTGTTACGGAATTAAATTTCGATATTGGTGAGAATGTGACAATTAATGAAGATTTTTTGGTTATGGTTTCGAGCGATTATCAAATCAAGGCAAATGTTTCGGAAACAGATATAACCAAAGTGAAAGTGGGGGATAAGATAGGTATGACATTGGATGCATTTTCTTATGACAAGGTTTTTGATGCCGAAATTGCCGAGATTGATCCGGCTGAAACAGTTGTTGAAGGGGTTATCTATTATCAAATTACTGCGGTTTTTACCACTGATGATACTGAGATTAAGCCGGGCATGACCGCAAATATGGCGATTAATACGGCTTCTATTGATAATGCTTTGGCTGTTCCGATTAGGGCGGTTAAGTATGATGGTGCGAGGACTTATGTTCTTCAGGTTGATTCTGTTGGAGAAACTTATGAAACCGATATCGAGGTTGGAGTTAAAGGAGATCAGTATGTTGAGGTGGTGAGTGGACTTTCGGAGGGGGATAAGGTGGTGACGTATGTAAGATAACTGGTAACTTACAGTTAACAACTTACAACTTGAAGAGAAGAAAAAACTCTCTTGTGAAATTTGATGAGCGCGGTTAGAATTTTCTCCGCTTAATCTTTAACAAACAACAATATGACAATGGAAAGAACTTTGGTTTTGATTAAACCGGATGCAATTCAGAGAGGGCTTATCGGAGAGATTGTTGCCCGTTTTGAGAAGAAGGGTTTGAAACTTGTCGGTATGAAAATGATGAGTCTTGATGAGGCTGTACTTAAAGAACATTATGCTCATTTGGCCGATAAGCCGTTTTTTAAGAGTTTGAGCGGTTTTATGATGAGCAGTCCGGCGATTGCTATGTGTTGGGAAGGACTTGAATGTGTTAATGCCGTTAGGTTGCTATGTGGGATTACCAAGGCCAGAAGCGCCGAGGCAGGTTCGATAAGAGGCGATTTGGCGATGAGTGTAAGTTGTAATGTCGTTCACGCGTCCGATTCGATTGAGAATGCCGAAAAAGAGATAAAAAGATTTTTTAGTCCTGCAGATTTGTTCGATTATGCCAAGAGTGAGTATGAGTTTGTGTATGGGGAGGATGAGAGAGCATAAATTGCTCTTTAGTATCGGATTCTGCTTGCAATATGAATTAAATCCCCCGGTTTATCTGCCAGATATTCCGGATTTTGTTTTGCCAGGATTTCTTTTTTATTAAATCCCCAGCAGACGGCGATTATAGGGATCCCGACTTTTTTTGTTGCTTCGATGTCGCGTACTTCGTCGCCTATATAAATGACCTCGTTTTTGGCAATTTTATTGCTGGAAAGTATGTGTCTTAACGAATTGTGTTTGCCGAAAACATTTTTTTCCGAATGGATAAAGTCGAATATATTTGTGAGGTGATTTTTTTCAAGAAAAATTTTGACATTTTTTTCTGAGTTTGAGGTTAATATACCGAGATTGAATTCGTTTGTTTTCAGTTTTTTTATGGTTTCGATTATGTTCTTTTGAGGTTTTACGTTTCCGATTTTTTTATTGAATTCTCTTAATGCTTTGAATAGAAAGAACGGAATTTTCGTAATGGATATGTTGTATTCCTTGAAGAGTTTTTGCAGTTTTTCGTTTCTTACTTTTTCTTTTTCATGGATCGGTTTATATCCGAAATCCGGTCCGATTTTGTTGTAAATCGAGATCATTGTGTCCAATGTGTCCGCGATTGTGCCGTCGAAATCGAAAATTATTGTTTTAAGCATGAGGTTTATAACATATATCCGAATGTAATCCCTGTTGCGATGCCGCATATGATTCCGATAACAAACTCTATTGTCATTCTTATGTTCGGATATGTTGTGAGAAGAATCCTGTCGGTATCGCGTGGGATGATTTTAATT
>JBAYGX010000054.1:0-10063 GCA_041666465.1 Candidatus Altimarinota bacterium | reverse complement strand
GTTGGCTGCTGAAATGGCTATGGATGTGAAAAAAGTCAGACATGTACTTAAGATTTCTCAGGATATAGTTTCTCTCGAAGCACCGGTTGGTGCCGAGGAGGATAGTAAATTGGGAGATTTTATTGAGGATGATGATGCGCTTTCTCCTTCCGAGCTTACAAATCGTCAGCTTATTCGTGAGAACATTCACGATATGCTTCAGTATTTGTCGCCGAGAGAACGCAAGATTATTGAGATGAGATTCGGACTTAAAGATGGAATAGGGCACACGCTTGAAGAGGTTGGCAAGGAGTTTGGTGTTACTCGTGAACGCATTCGTCAAATCGAGGCTAAAGTTCTTCAGAAGTTGAGAGAACATCCGACGAGTGTGAGGATAAGAGACAATTAGCAAGACACAGGCAGCAGAAGAAGATGAGATTTAAAAAGCTACAAGTTACTAACTATAATCTATAACCTATAATTTTTATGACAGACGATCCAATAACAGATCAAACAGTTGTTGATGCTGATGCCGTTTATGTAACGAAGGAAGGGCTTAAGGAGTTGGAAGACGAGATTGAGAATTTGAAAACCGTTAGAAGAAAAGAGGTTGCTCAAAGGCTTAAGGAAGCTATTTCTTACGGAGATCTTTCGGAAAATTCTGAGTACGAAGAGGCGAAAAATGAGCAGGCTTTTGTTGAAGGTCGTATTCTTGAGCTCGAAGAGCAAATCAAACATGCAAAAATTATTACCGATAAGAAAAAGCTCGGTAACAAGGTTGTTGAGCTTGGTAGTCAAGTTGTTGTTCGTTTGGTTAAGTCTGGTAAAGAGACTGAGGATGAAGAGTTTACAATTGTTGGTTCAACGGAAGCCGATCCTATGGCAAACAGGATTTCTAATGCATCTCCTATCGGAAATGCCATTATGGATCATAAGGCCGGAGATGTTGTTGATGTGAGTGTTCCGGCGGGGAAGGTGAAGTATAAGATAGTGAAGATAAAGTAGAGAGTAAACAGCAGAACACAGATAGTAGAAGAAGAGGAAGAATGGAGCTGGAAGTTTAAAGTTACTTTGTCTGTTTGACAGGTTGTGTTTTCGTGCTACAATGAGGCTCTTTTCTAACCAAAAAAGTATGAATATGAATTTGAAAACTCCAGATGCTGGGAATAGTGTTCCTAGGGTGCTTTTGATTCCTTTATTTATGGCGGCTTGTGTTCATCCGGTTCCTCCTACTAGTGGTGTTGTTAATGGTCCTTCTGTTGTTCAACACGAATTAGATGAAAACACTGTAACGTGTGATGAATATATACAAAGTATGGAGGTTCCTGACCCTATTCAGGATGGTGACGACCTTCATGGCGGATCAGCTTTCCAAGCTGTTGTTTGTGGATATGCGCAAGTTAATACAGCGATATTAACTTCTGATGATATTGATGGTCCTCCAATTGGTGAAGATCCTATCAGAATCGATTATGTGGAGTTGGTTGTCACTAGTTTTAAAGATAGACTTTTTGAAGAATTAGTTAGAAAAAATGCTGAAGATGGCAATATGTTAACTACTACAGATGGTCATATTGCACTTGGTTGCGTAGATGGTGGTTTGTGGATAAATATTGATGGTAACGATGCTCTTTTATCTGCAACCAAAAAAGAGCCGGTTATTGTTACCCTTTCTTTCGATGAACATAGTGGTCATGGATCAGATTGTCCTTCTCTTGTTGATGGAGTAGAAATTTCCGGTATGGAATGATTGTGCGCTATCTTTTCCCCGGCATATACCTCAGCCTTTCCTCTTTTTTCCTGAATTCGCCTAATTCGTTTGGGAAAACCTTGAAGTAGATGTATGCGATTTTTCCAAGCTGGTATAATCCGATGGCGAGCATGAATATAAGAAGTGGTCTTGCCGCCAAATATGGGATGTTTTGAGTTCTGAAAAACAGGGATATTAAACCGAAGAGAGCTGTTACATTTAACTTGAATTCGACCCCTTGGAATAAGCGTTTCAGGATTTTTTTATACTCGTTTTTCTTGATAAGAACTTTCATGTATTGTCCGAATACAACCATTAATAGAAAGAAAGCGGCGCAAATCCATAAATATTTGAATTCCGATCCCGGGGTTGTATTAAACAGGTATTCCAGTGAAAACAGTTTAGTTATGTCCATTTGAATAGTAGTTAGTATTAAGTAGAAAGTATTAAGGGAAGAGGTGGAGTTTCGCTATGCTTCCCTTGCTCTTTTTAACAGAATATAGCCTGAAATGACAAATATTATCGTACAAATTACACTTGCAATTCTTATGCCAAAGAGTTCAAGTGTATCATCTCCTCTTAACATTTCCATGAATATTCTTATGAATGAATATAATGAAACTGCGACCAATGTTTTATTTCCTTCTTGTGTGAAAAACTCATGTTTTTTAAACTTTCTCAATACGAAAAGTATTCCGCTTACATAAATCATTGAGTAAATCTGTACTGGATGAATCGGTACGGTATATTTAACATTTATGCTTTCATAAGCCATTCCCCATGGCATATCGGTTGGAATTCCATATCCTTGTCCATCAAGCAATTGGCCGAAATTGGCGATAATCAGTCCAAGTCCTATTGGTGTTATAAGTCTATCGAGCCATTTAAGGATGTTCTCGCCTCTTTTGAAGCAAATTATTGCCAACATGATTAGAAATCCAAATAGTGCGCCCCAGAACGAAAGTCCTTTGTCCCAGATATAAAAGAATTGAGTTAAGTACGCGAATTTAAAGACAGGCATGTAAAATTGCCTGTTTAATATGAAATAAAAAAGCCTTGCCATGAAGAGAGTTACCAGAATTATACTTATCGAGTGATCAAATATCATCGACAGGTCCAATCTGTGTCTTTTTGCGGTTTTTGCGAAAGATAGCGTCCCAACGACAAACGCAATTGCTACAAAAAGCCATAATGAATAGAGTGAGAATGGGCCTATTTGAAAGAGTACCGGATACATTTCTAAAAATTAAAAATTAACAGTGCGGTTGCGATTAGTCCCATAAAACCTAAAACAGGTGTTATTAGTTTTTGTTTTGGGAAAAACTTGGTTTTTCCCGCCAGTAAAATGTACCATAAAAATATGATTGCGACGAGGTATCTTAACGATGGGTTTTTTGTTATGTCGGTATCCCATGGTAATGAGAGTGTATAGTCGAGTTTTTTTTGTGCGAGATAATAGGTTGCGAAATAATAAATTAAATAAAATCCAAGGAGCCAACCAAGGAAGTTTGCGCTTTCTTCGACAAGTGTGTCTTTTTCGATTTTGACTTCTTGAGTGATTGCTTTTGTTTTTTTCTGATGGCGTAAATTGGCAAGGCGCGTTTTTAACTCTTTTCGTTCGTTTAAGATTCCCTTTATGCTTTCCGATATCTGTTTTTTGGCTTCTTTGTCTTTTGTTTTAAGCCAAATTTTGGCATATGTTATGGCTTGTTTATTAGTGTTTTTTATAAGTGATTTCAGTGAAGCTATTTCAGGGTCGGTATGGAAGCGATTTATTACATTTTCTATTAATTTTTGTAATGGTTTGATTTTTAATTTCGGGAGTTTATTTCTTATATCTTCCAGGAATGTCGGTGTTTGTTTGTCGGATGAGTGAAGAGATGCCATGAGTTCTTGGCTCTGGAGCATTATTGAGGCTTTTTCTTTTTGGAGAGTTTCTTTATGCAGAAAAAGTTCTTGCGATTGTATTTTCTCCAGCAACTCTTCGGTTGTATGTTCTATGTATTCGAGATTCGTGGAGTTTTTTATCCTTAGCAGTTTATCTATATAACCCTGTATGATTTTTTTGTTCTCGGGTTTTATTTCCTGGTCGAATTTTTGCAGGACATCTTTTATTTTGTTCAAAACATAGTCTACTTTTGCGAGCAGTATTTTTTGTTTTTCTTCGAAATCTTTGTTTTTGTTTGTTTCCTGTGAAAGTTCCTCTTTTGCCTTTTGAAGGTCTTTTGTTTGTGCTTTTAACAATTCCGTACCTTCTGTTCGATCGTGATTTTTTTCTTCTTGTGTTGCGTCTGTGCGACTTATGTAACTTATGTCGAATTGATATTCGGTTACCAGTCTTTTGAATGCCGAAAATTTGTCCGCTGCCGGTATGGTCCCGACAATTTTTTTACCTGTTTTATCCCTGGCTTCAAATTCGAATTTTATTAAAATCTTGCCATCCGCTTTTGACAGATCTTTTTGGGTTGTTTTTATTGGAATTTCTTCTATTTTTCTTGGTACTTCCGGCGGTTGAGGTTGTGTTTGTGGAGTTTCTTTTATCGAAGTTGGTGTCGTTTGAGGTGAATCGGTTGCAGTAATATTCAAAATAGCCAATCCGAGAGTATTGAGCTCTTTGCGAGCATCGTCTTCGTTTTGTGCATTTAAACTGCCGGTCATTTTCTGATTGTCCTGCGTGATGGCAATATACTTGTATTGAGGCATTTTATTTTTGTTTTGCTGCTTTTACAAGTCCCCAAAATAAAGGATGTGGTCTGCTTGGACGCGATAGGAATTCAGGGTGGAATTGGCATCCTATCATGAATGGATGATTTTTCATTTCAGCAATTTCCACGAGATCGGCTTTTTCATAAATTCCTGCGATTTGCCAGTCGGTATTCTCTAATTTATCTCTGAATATGTTGTTGATTTCGTATCTGTGGCGATGGCGTTCGTTAATGATTGGTTTTTTGTACAAATCGTAAGTTTTTGTTTTTTTGATTAAAGTGCACGGATATGAGCCAAGGCGGAGTGTTCCTCCTTTATCTTTATCTTTATGTTGTCCCGGCAAGAAGTGAATTATGTATTTGTCTTTTGAAAATTTACCTTCTTCGTCGAATTCTTCGGAAGTTATTTTCGGATCTTTCAATATGTGTCGTGCGTATTCGATTGTCATTATTTGCATGCCAAGACATATACCGAGATATGGTACTCCATTTTCTCTGCAGTATTTTGCCGCCATTATTTTTCCTTCGGTTCCTCTTATTCCAAATCCGCCCGGGACGATTACTCCTTTACATGATTTAAGTTCGTTCCAGACTTTTTTGTCGTTTTCTCCGAGTTTTTCTGAGTCTACCCATACCGTTTGAAGCTCACTGCCTTCATGATAACAAGCGATTTTCAAGGATTCGATTACGCTTATATATGCATCTTCAAGATGTGTATATTTCCCGACGAGTGCGATTTTAAGTGGTTTTCTTTTCGCTTTTATTTTGGAAACCAATTCTTTCCATTGTTTTAGTTTCGGGGTAACTGTTCCAAGATTTAATTTTTTAGCTATTAGTTGTGCGACATTGTATTCATTGAATTTGATTGGTACTTCATAGATTGAATTTGCTGTTACTGAAGGTATTACCGCGTCGGCTTCAACATCGCAGAAAAGAGAGATTTTTTTCGTAAGTTCCTTGCTGATCGGGAAGTCTGCACGAGTGATTATAATGTCCGGTTGAATACCGATTTGGCGGAGTTCTCTTACCGATGCTTGAGTTGGTTTGGTTTTCAGTTCTTTCGAAGCTTTTAAGTAGGGGAGAAGTGTAAGGTGTACGAATAAGGTGTTTTCCGTTCCAAGTTCGCGTCTGAGTTGTCTTATCGCTTCCAAGAACGGTTGTCCTTCGATATCGCCGACGGTACCGCCGATTTCACACATTACGATGTCTGCGCCGCTTGATTTGCCGGCACTTAATATCCTTCTTTTAATTTCTCCCGTTATGTGTGGAATTATTTGAATTGTTCCGCCAAGGAAATCGCCTTTGCGTTCTTGCGAGAGTACGCGAGTGTAAATTTTCCCCGTTGAAACGCTTGAGATTTCACTTAAATTCTCATCTATAAATCTTTCATAATGTCCAAGATCCAAGTCCGTTTCAGCTCCATCATCAGTGACAAAAACCTCTCCGTGTTGAAACGGGCTCATTGTTCCTGGATCAACATTCAAATATGGGTCCAGTTTTTGAGTGAACACTTTGAAGCCTGATGCTTTTAAAAGAGTGCCGATGGATGCTGCAGCAATCCCTTTCCCAAGGGATGAACATACGCCTCCTGTTACGAATATGTATTTTGTGGGCATGGGAGATATAACTTATGTAACTTACAACTGACAACTTACAATTTTCGGAATTCGTCTTTACAGACCGACTTTTTTTCTGACTTCGTCCAGAGTTTCAGTGGCTACTTTAGATGCGCGTTTTGCTCCTTTTTTCAATACCTCATCAATGTAATCTAAATTTTTTCGAATCTCAATTCTTTTTTCTCGTGCCGGTCGTAATTCTTCCAAGATAGCTTCGAAGAGCATTTTTTTGTCTTCAACGCATCCGATTTGCGCACTCTTGCATCTGCTTTCGATATCTTTTATTTTCTTATGATTAAAAATTTTCTGTAGTTTAAAAACATTGCAAATCGAAGGGTTGCCCGGAGTTTCTTTTTTGATTCTATTCGGATCCGTAACCATCCCCATTATTTGTTTCTTGAGTTCTTCTTCGGGTGCAAAAATTTCTATGGTATTCCCGTAACTTTTACTCATTTTGTGTACTCCGTCCGTTCCGATGATTGTTTCAACCTCTTCTTCGATTAAATCGGCCGGAAGAGTTAATGTTTCTCCATAAGTTGAGTTGAATGTTTGTGCAATATCGCGGGCAATTTCTATATGTTGTTTCTGATCCTTACCGACAGGTACGAAATCCGATTTGTAAATCAGGATGTCTGCTGCCATTAGAACCGGGTATTGGAAAAGTCCCGCGGTTGGATTTTTTTTGCCTTTTGCCAAAGAGTCTTTCCAGGCGTGTGCGCGTTCAAGAAGGCCGAAAGGTGTAATTGTTGAAAGAATCCATGTTAATTCCGTTACTTCCGGGATATCGCTTTGTTTGAAAAATGCGGTTTTTTCAGGATCGATTCCGAGTGCTAAATAGTCTGCGGCAAGTTCGCGGGTCATTTCTTCGAGTTGTTTTCGGTCTCTTACCGTTGTGAGTGCGTGATAATTCGCTATGAAGTAAAAACATTCGTATTTTTTCTGAAGTTCGACGTGGCGTTTCATCGCGCCAAGGTAGTTTCCCAAGTGTGGTTTTCCGGATGGCTGCATGCCCGACAGGACGCGTTTATTCATATTTTAGATTGTAATTAACGGATCTATATCAACTCTCATGTTTTCATCCGAATCCGACATTTCTTTGATTTTTCGTAAGATCTCTTTGTCGAATTCTTGTGCTTTTAGAAATAGATTATAGTGATATTTGCCGTGCTTTCTTGAGATTAAAGCAGGTGCGGAGGATGTCTCGATATTTTTTGTTTCTAATTTTTTTTGAGCGTTTAAGGCTCGTTGTTTCGCTTTTTCAAAATCGGGGTCAGTATAAGTTAGTTTTATTATTTTGTAAAAAGGTGGAAGGTTTAGTTTTTTTCGTGATTCCATTTCGGTTTTGTACATCAGTTTATAGTTGTGGTCTTTTACTGCTTTCAGTGCTGAGTTATCGGGGACATATGTTTGGATTATAACCGAGCCTTGTTTTTCCCTTCTGCCGGCTCTTCCCGAGACTTGCGATAATGTGCTGAAAATAAATTCTTGGCTTCTGAAGTCCGGGATATGGAGTCCTATGTCGGCCATAATTACGGCAACCAAGTCGACATGTTCGATATCCAATCCCTTGCTGATCATTTGAGTTCCAATCAGGATGTCGGCTTCGTGGGCGTGGAATTTTTTGTAAATTAAAGGGAAGTCGTCGCGCGTTTTAACGGTGTCTTTGTCGGCTCTCAATACTTTTGCTTCCGGAAAGAGTGTACAAATTTCTTGTTCAACTCTTTCCGTTCCGAGGCCCATATTTTTTATATACATACTTCCGCAAGTTGGGCATGCGATTGGTGTGAATTGTTTGTCTCCGCAGTGGTGACAAACAAGAATGTTCTTACCTGTTTTTATTGAAGAATGATAAGTCATTTTGACCGAGCAGTTTTTGCATTCCGGAGAATAGCCACAGTTTCGGCATGTGATTGAGGAGGCAGTTCCGCGGCGATTTAAGAACAGAATCGCTTGTCTGTGGTCTTTTAATAGTTGCGTTAGTTTCTCTTCCAATTCCGTGCTGAAAATCCCAAAATTTCCGGCACGCAATTCTTCTCTCATGTCTATTATTTTGACTTCCGGCAGGGGAGTTGAGCCGATTCTTTCCGGTAATTCCAGTAATTTGTACTCGCCTTTTTGTGCTTTATAGAATGTTTCGACCGAAGGTGTTGCCGAGCCAAGAATTAATTTTGCGTTTGTCAGTTCTGCGATTTTTTCCGCTACCATTCTGGTGTCGTATCGTGGACTCTGGTCTTGTTTGTAACTTAGATCATGTTCTTCGTCGATTATTATTGCACCGAGATTTTTGAAAGGTGCGAAGATTGAGGATCGTGAGCCGATAATGACCGATGCAGTTCCTGAGGCTATTTTGAGCCACTCGGTAGTCCTTTTTGATTCTGTTAAATTCGAGTGAATTATTGCCGTACGGTTTTTGAATATTTTCTTGAAATAGTTTTCCGTTTGCGGGGTGAGTGAGATTTCAGGAATTAGTATTAAAGTTTGCTTGTCTTGTTTGGCGAGGCAATGGGCGAATTGGAGATAGATTTCCGTCTTGCCGGAACCCGTCACGCCATGAATAAGAAATTTGTTCGTCGAATCGTTTAACATGCTTGCAAGAGCCCCTTTTTGTTCCTTTGTCATTTTGATTTTCGGTGCAGTCACGGAAAGCGAAGCGGTTCCTTTTTCGTCTGTTGATTTTTTTGAGTTTGTAAATTTTCCTCTCTCGTCCCAAATTTTATTCGGTAAGAAAAGCTTGAATGATTTATAAATACTTGAGATGTAATAGTTCGATATGAACTCAGCAATCTCAAATTGCCAAGATGGCATTTGCGGGTAAATTTCGTTTATTTTTAAGATTTCGCGTGTTTTGAATTCCGGTTTTACATCTGTTAATTCCAGAACTATTCCGCCAAGTTTGTTTTTTCCATAGGGGACTATGACCAAGGAGCCTTTTTTTATATCCATTCCTTCTGGAATTGCATAAGTAAAAGTTTTTCCGAGGTTGGAGTATTTCTGATTTAAGAGTATTTGTGCGTACATGTGTGCGAATTGCGAATACAGAATATCGAATACAGAATAGCGAATGCTGAGTTAAGATGAAATATCTTTCTGTTGTGCTGTGGAAATTTCCTGATAGAATCGTTTACATGAAAATAAAAATTAAAAAAAATATGAAACACTCCTTATCTTTATCGCAAATCGTGACAATTTCGTTTGCCGTGGC
Source organism: Candidatus Altimarinota bacterium (assembly GCA_041666465.1). Lineage (GTDB taxonomy): Bacteria > Patescibacteriota > Gracilibacteria > UBA1369 > UBA12470 > XYC2-FULL-41-22. Next base: position 811 of record JBAYGX010000054.1, on the reverse strand, counting down.
GATTTTGCCGATTTTGCATTCGGTTTCTTTTGCGGCAAGTTTTACTTCAGATGTTTTTTCCGGTGATGTAAAAGAGTATGCGATAAGAACCGAACATTTTCAGATTGAATATAGCCATATTATTGGGCTTCAAGTTGATAGTGATGGTGATTCCATCTCGGATATTGTTGAAGAGACTGCCGAGTACGCAGAGAGATCTTGGGATATGGAAGTTGATAATTTGGGGTTTGCCGAACCTGTTGGTGATGGCGAATATGTTTATGTTATTCTTGATGATAGTGACGAATATCTTTGGGAAGGTACGATGGGCGTTACTTATTTCTTTCCTGATTATACATTGTATATGGCTCTTGATCCGTGGCTTAGTGCTGAGGAGTTACAGGTGACTGTAGCGCATGAATTTATGCATATTATTCAGTTTGGTATTGATATTTATTTCCAAGGAAGTTATCAGGATATAAATTTCTGTGAGGCAACGGCTGTGTGGGTTGAAGATTTCGTTTATGATGATGTAAACGATTATTATGGGTATTTATCTTATTATTTCGATTATCCGGATTATTCCGTTTTTGCAGGTGATGAAGAATTGGATGATACATATTTTAAATATGCGCTTGGTATTTGGCCGAGATTTCTTACCGAATATTATGATGATGATGGCATGATTACCGATATATGGGATAAATTTTTCGAGCTCGATAGTGTCGGGGCTGGTGGTTTTTATACCGTGTATAGTTCCGTGGAGGATATAGTTGAGGCTGAAGGTGATGATTTGGATGAGGTTTATCAAGATTTTTCCATTTGGAATCTC
>JBAYGX010000053.1:0-10192 GCA_041666465.1 Candidatus Altimarinota bacterium | reverse complement strand
CGCTTGCCGATCGTTTGATCGTGAAGAGGCTCAAGAAGGATGCGATGACTCCTTCAGGAATTGTTTTACCGGAAACCGCTAAGGAGAAACCGGATGAAGGTGAGGTGATAGCTGTTGGTCCCGGCCGAATGGATGATGGTAAAAGGGTCGTGATGGATGTGAAAGTTGGTGACAAGGTGCTTTTTACCAAATACGGTCCTACTGAAGTTAAGATTGATGGGCAAGAGCTCTTGATTCTAAACGAAAGTGATGTCCTTGCCATTATAACTAAGTAATTTTTCCCTAATTTCCTAAACCCCTAACTTCCTATTCTATGTCCAAACAAATTGCTTATGGCGATAATGCCAGAAAAAAACTTCTAGAAGGTGTTAAGAAACTCGCAGATGCTGTCAGAATTACAATGGGTCCAAAGGGACGAAATGTTGTTCTCGACAAGAAATATGGTGCTCCGATGATCACGAACGATGGTGTAACTATCGCGAAGGAGATTGAACTCGAAGATGTTTATGAAAATATGGGTGCTCAATTGGTAAAAGAGGTTGCGACCAAAACCAATGATGTTGCAGGTGATGGAACTACAACTGCAACAGTTCTCGCTTATGCACTTATTGCGGAAGGTGTAAGAAATGTGGCTGCTGGTGCGAATCCAATGGCTCTTAAGAGAGGTATTGAAAAAGCTGTTGCAAAGGTTTGCAAAAAACTTGAAGAGGTCAAAAAAGATGTTACTACAAAAGAAGAGATTGCACAGGTTGCAACTATTTCCGCTCAAGATCCCGAAGTAGGGAAGTTGATTGCGGAAATTATGGAAATTGTCGGTCACGAAGGGGTTATTACTGTTGAAGAGGCTCAGACAATTGGTCTTTCAAAAGAGGTTGTCGAAGGTATGCAGTTCGACAACGGTTATATTTCGCCTTACATGATTACGGATACAGCTTCCATGAAGGCTGTTTATGAAGATGTTAAGCTGCTTATTACCGATAAGAAAATTTCTTCCGTTCAGGAATTGCTTCCTTTGTTGGAGCAAGTTGCACAAAGTGGCAAGAAGGAACTTGTAATTATCGCCGAGGATGTTGACGGTGAGGCTCTCGCAACACTTGTTGTTAATAAGTTGAGAGGTACATTTAATGTTTTGGCTGTTAAGGCTCCGGCGTTTGGTGATAGAAGAAAAGAGATTTTGAAAGATATTGCGGCTCTTACGGGTGCTAAAGTTATTTCGGAAGAGATCGGTTTGAAACTCGAAAGCGCAACTCTTGGAGATTTGGGTGAGGCTCGAAAAGTTATTGCAGATAAAGATAATACGACTATTGTTGATGGTCGTGGCGCAAAGGCTGATATTGAGGCTCGTGTAAACGAGATCAAGATTGCGCTTGATAATACGAAGAGTGATTTTGATAAGGAAAAATTGGCTGAAAGATTGGCGAAATTAACGGGTGGTGTCGGTATTATTAAGATTGGTGCGGCTACGGAAGTTGAACTTAAGGAAAAGAAACACAGAATTGAAGATGCATTATCTGCTACAAAGGCCGCTGTTCAAGAAGGTATCGTTTCAGGTGGTGGAGTTGCTTTGTTGCAAGCTTCGACTGTTCTTGAGGGCTTGAAAGGCGATAATGACGAGACTACAGGAATGCATATTGTTAGAAAATCTCTTGAATCTCCTGTTTGGCAGATTGCTCAAAATGCCGGGAAAAAAGGTGATGTAATTGTAGATCAGGTTAAAAGTGCAAAAGTCGGGTTCGGGTATGATGCAGAGAATGATGAGATGGTCGATATGATGAAAGCCGGAATAGTTGATCCTAAAAAAGTTACCCGTTCAGCTCTTGAAAATGCGGCTTCATTGGCTGCGATCTTCTTGACGATGGAGGGTGCAGTAACAGATATACCTGAGAAGAAAGATTGCAAATGCGGTGGTGGTGCGGCAGGTGGACATGGTGGGATGCCGGGGATGGATTACTAGGAAGAAGGCAGAATTACGGAATTACAGAGTTACAGAGGGGGATCGAGAATCGATTCCTCTCTTTTTCTGTAACTCTGTAATTCTGCTTTCTGTAACTCTGTTTTTCTGATATAATTATCAGATATGCTAGAAGACATTTTAAAACTTGTAGTTCAGTATAAGGCGCCGGATGTGCATTTGAAGGTTGGGCAGGCGCCGATTTTCAGGTTACCGAATGGAGATCTTTTTGAGGTTGAAAATAGTGAGGTTATGGATGCTCTCAAGATTGAAGAGATGGCGAAAAAGATTACGAGCGAGCCGGCTTATGCGAAATTTAAGCAAAATAAACAGGTTGATTGTGCGTATAGTCTTGTTGGTGTCGGAAGGTTTCGTGTAAATGTTTATATGGAGAAAGATGGACCGGCGATAGCTTTTCGCCTTATTCCTGAAAATGTTCCAAATTTTGCAAAATTGGGCATTCCGGAAGTTGTTGCCAAGATGGCAATGAGGCCGAGAGGACTTCTACTTGTTACTGGTCCGACAGGAAGCGGGAAATCGACGACACTAGCTTCACTTATTGATTTTATAAATGAGCAAAAAAGAGCTCATATAATCACAATCGAGGATCCGATTGAATATGTACATAAATCGAAAAAATCCCTTGTGACACAGCGAGAAATCGGTGTGCATGCTGATTCGTTTGTTGATGCGATTAAGGCTTGTTTAAGACAAGATCCGAATGTAATTATGGTTGGTGAAATGCGCGATCTCGAAACGATTGCGGCGGCTATTACTCTTGCCGAAACGGGTCATCTCGTTATGGCGACTCTTCATACGCAAGATGCGGCTCAATCCGTTGATAGAATAATCGATGTTTTCCCTGCTTATCAACAGCAACAGATTCGGGCTCAGTTGAGTGTTTCACTTGTCGGAGTTGTTTCACAAACACTTGTGCCGGTTAAAGATGGGACAAGTCGTGTGATGGCGGCGGAGGTTATGGTTGCAAATGATGCAGTGAAAAATTGTATAAAGGAAGGCAACACTCATCAAATCTATTCCATGATTCAAATAGGTCGCGAAGACGGAATGCAGACTCTTGATGGTGCGCTTGCCAATTTGGTTAAGGCTGGGCTGGTTGATCGCGATATGGCAGCCGGTAAGGCGCATGATTTGGTAGAATTCAATAATTTAACAAGATGAAAGATTTAAAAGAAACCTTAAAAAAATGTTTTTTCGGGCTTGAAGGCGAGGAGCTCGAAATGCTTTTTAATTCGCTCAATTCTTTATGTGAAATTAAAAGATTTATGGCTGGTGATGTGGTTTTCAAGGAGGGGGATAGAAGTTCGGAATTGTATATTGTTATTGAAGGAAAAGTTCAGATTGTGAAAGGTGTTTCAGGAGGTGGGATGAAGATTTTCGCTGTGCTTGACCATGGTGGGATTTTCGGGGAAGGTGCGCTTCTTTCCGATAAGGGTCGTGGGGCTTCGGCTCAGGCATTATCAGATGTTTCTTTGTGTGTTCTCCGAAGGGAAGATTTTAATAAATTTTTGAAACAAAATCCCGCTTATGCGGCCGGTTTGCTTATTGAGATTGTTAAAGTTGTGAATTCGAGATTGCAATATGTGAATTCGGAACTGATTGCGCTTTATGATGTTATGAGGATTTTGGGGACTTCACCGGATGATTTGAGGACTGTTGCGTCTGAAGTTTTGAAAAAATTCATACAAGCTACAGAGTGCAAGGAAGGGGTGATTTTCTTGCATAATTTGGCTATGAATAAAGAGGATGTTTTGGCGGTAAGCGAGGGCGCTTCTTCGGATTTTATCGCGGGTTCACAAGGGGTTGCGGGTGAGAAGGCGAAGGTTTTTATGGGAGATTCGAGTTTGAGGTATCAGTATGAGAATGGAATGTTATGGTTGGGTATTAAGAATTTTTCAGGTAAATTTTTCGGATTTGTTGTATTAAAAGATTCGGAAGATGGTTTTCCCGATGACCAAATCAAACTTGCTCTTGCGATTGCCGAGCAGTTGGGGACTTTTGTGGAGAGGCATTATGGGATTGAAGGGCAGAAGGAGAGGATGAGGTTGAAGGAGGAGAGGGTGGGATTTTAGAACCGTTTCGAAAACGGCTTCGCTTCCTGTTTTTCTACCAACTTTTTGTGTATTTTGTTTTGTGGAAACTCTTTTCTTTCAACTTGTTAAAGTTGTTTTAATCGTAATTCTCGAAAAAGCAGGAGCGTTGCAGATTGTTTTCGAAACGGTCTAAAATCCCTTTGTTGTAATTGGACATTAACTTTTTGTGAAAAAGAGTGTTTAGGTTATTGTGCTTATTTTTGTAAATAATAAGATTTGTTGTGCAATAACCTGATGGATATTATGGATTTTCGAAATTCGGCGTTCGAAGAAAAAGATCGGCTGCGGATTAGAGAACAGAGATTCGGATTATGGTTTGAGTTTACTTAGCCACTTTCTAAAGCTCCACTTAGGTTTTCCCGTGTCTAAAGTGCGTTCTGGAATAGGGCTTACTTCTGGTGGTTGCCATGCGTCGTGTTTTGCAGGTTGAGATGTATCTTCTGCCATTTCATCTTCGTCTCTTAATTTCCTCAAAAGTTGATCGAATGATTCTTGCCATGTTTTTCCGTCGCATTCGAATGTCATCATCCCTATTACCCAGTTTTTGTCATCTCCGTTTCCGCTGTTTGCTCTAAGGATTGCATCTTCTCCGAGATTTTTATATCGACCACTTTGTTGTAATGTGTTTACAGCTTCCCTCATTTCATCTGTTATAGTTGGGATTCCGTTACGATTCGCAGGTTCTTCTACCGTTATAGTTTTTTTTGGTGTTTCACTCATTTTGAGTATTGTTATTATTATTTCTTTTAATTTTCCCATAATAATAATAATATGTCAAGTCTTCATTTGATTGACTCTCCTTTTGTCCGGTTGTTTATGTTAAAATTTTCTCGTCTAAACAAAAACAAAAATGGATGATATAAAGTTTCCTGATGAAGAAGTGGAAGGAGAGGAGAAAGAAGAAGAAAGTGAAGAAATGAAGAGTGAGGAGAATGATATTCCGGTTCCCGAAGAAGTTCCTGTTGAGGAAAAAGTTGAGCCGGCTGGTAAGGTTAAGCTTACTTTTGGCAGGTTTGTGAAACTGGTTGCGAATCACAGTTTTTTGGATGTTGTAGAGAGAAACAGCGAGGAGGAGGTTATTATCAGTACGAATCTTTTGAGCGATTTGGCGAATGCTCATGATGGGCAGAGTGAGAGGAAGTTGCCGATTGTTTTTATACTTGGGATTGTGATTGGAGTCGCGATTACTTATTTTTTGCTTACGAAGGGGGCGTGATAGCTATCAGCTCTCAGTTATCAGCTTTCAGTTAACAGCTATCAGGTAATGGTTTTTCGGTATCTGTTAGTTTTGAGCTGAGGGCTGTAAGCTGACAACTGGATTTGCTTGTTTAAATAGATTGGATTTGGTAACTTGCTGTTTGATATAAAACAAATCCCATGAAACTCAAATACAAAAGGTTGATGCTTAAGTTGTCGGGTGAGGTTTTGGCGGATAAGAGTGGGGCCGGTATTGATTTTTCGGCTGTTGTGGCTTTGGCAAATAGAATAAAAAGTTTAAATAAGATTGGATGTGAAATTGCTCTTGTTGTTGGTGGTGGGAATTTCTGGAGATATCGCGACAATTCCAAATGTGCGATTGAGAGGCAGGATTCGGATACGATTGGTATGCTTGCGACTGTTATGAATGGAATTATCATTCTTAATGCGCTTCAGGCTGAAGGTATTGAGGCTCGTGTTATGAGTGGAATTGCGGGTGATGTTGCGGAGATTTTTGATTCTAAATTTGCAAGAGGCCATTTGAAAAAAGGTAGAGTTGTTATTTGTGCAGGTGGGACGGGTTTGCCTTTCTTTACAACAGATACGGCGGCTGCTCTTCGTGCGCTTCAATTGAATTGCGATGTTTATTTGAAGGCGACGAAAGTCGATGGTGTTTATGACAAGGATCCGATTAAGCATAAAGGTGCCAAGAAATTTGATTCTTTGACTTTTGGTGAAGCGCTTGAGAAGGATTTGAAGGTTATGGATTTGACCGCGATTTCTTTATGTAAGGATAATAATTTGCCTGTAATAGTTCTTGATTATTGGAAAAAAGGTAATCTTGAGGCGGTTGTTACGGGTAAAAAAGTCGGAACGGTAATTAGTAGCAAGTATTAAGTAGTTAGTATTAAGGGAAGAGGGGAGAAAGAAGGGAAATTTTAATTCTGAATCTAATCTTTAACTCGAATAAATATGTCTACAGCTCAATACATCACTCAGGCCAAGGCCGAGTTTGAAAAGGCGATGAATCATTTGAAAGATGAATACGGTAAGTTGCAGGTTGGGCGAGCACATCCGGGACTTGTTGAAGGTGTTCTTGTTGACGCTTATGGAATAACTCAACCGCTTAAGGCGATGGCGAGCGTTACGATTCCAGACTCTAAGACTATTCAAATTACTCCTTGGGATAAAAGTGTTATGAGCGCGATTGAGAAGGCTATTTCTGAAGCCAATTTAGGTTTAAACCCTGTTAATAATGGCGTTGGTCTTATTATTAATATCCCGCCTTTGACCGAGGATAGGAGAACTGATCTTTCAAAAGTTGTTAAGAAATTGTCCGAGGAGGCGAAGATTGCAGTTAGAAATTCTCGTCAAACCGCTCATTCTAAGTTCAAAGAGCTTGAAGAAGGGAAGCAGATTACGGAAGATGAGAAGTTTGGTGCGGAAGCCGATTTGCAGAAAATAGTTGATGATTATAATAAAAAAATCGAGGAGCAGGAGAAGGCGAAGGTTGAGCAGATAATGACAATATAGTAGAAGAAGTAGGGGAAGTGACATAGTGACAGAGTGACAGAGTGACAGAGTGACAGAGTGACAGAGTGACAGAGTGAAGAAAATGCAGAAGAAATTTTATCTCCAATCTGCAAGTTGTCAGTTGTAAGTTACAAGTTACCATGCAAATTTTTCTTTCAATTCTAGTGTTTCTGATTATTTTTTCGCTTGTTATTTTCGTGCATGAGTTTGGGCATTTTTCGGCGGCGAAGAAGTCCGGGATTAAGGTTGAGGAATTTGGTTTTGGGATGCCTCCGAGGATTTTGGGGAAGAAGGTGGGGGAGACGGTTTATTCCATAAATTATATTCCGTTTGGTGGATTCGTGAGGCTTCTTGGTGAAGATCTGAGTAAGGCTGAGGCGAAAACCAGTAAGAGGAGTTATGGAAATAAATCCGTTAGAGCGCGTATGATTGTTGCGTTTGGCGGGATTATTATGAATTTCATTTTGGCGTTTTTGCTTTTGAGTTTCGGTTTTATGATGGGGATTGAGCCGTTGATTGTTACCAGTGAAGATTTTTTGTCCAATATCAGGTCCGGGCAGGTTACGACAGTTCCGGGTTTGTATGTTTATGCCGTCGATGAAGGTGGTAGTGCGGAGCAGGCCGGATTAAAGGTTGGGGATAAGATTGTTTCGGCTTTTGGTAATGATATGGAAGATTTATATGAGTTTTATAGTTTGCTTGGCGAGAATGCGAGTGGGGTGTTTCAGGTTGAAGATTCGGATTCTATTGTGCGTGAGGTTAGTATGACGGCTGACGAGGATGGGAAGTATGGATTTGATCTTTATTCTTTTGAATTTCCGAGAGTTGCTGTTTATTCGTCTTCCGCATCCGGGTTGGTTGCAGGGGATGTTGTTTTGACGATTGGAGGGAATGAGATTTTGAATGTAGAGGATTATGAAGATTTCATCCGTGATGGTGGAGATATCATTGTTTATAGAAAAGGAGTTTTGCAGTCGCAAAACGGCTTATATGATGGATCCGTAGTTGATTTGGGGGAAGTTTTTTCTCAAGAAAAAATCTCTATGATTACGAATGTTGTTTATGGATCGCCTGCCGAGACTGCCGGGCTGATGGAAGGGGATAAGGTTTTAAGCATAAATGGTGTTGATATTTATAAGGCGGCGGATGTCGTTAAGACGACTTCTACGATTACCGATGATACTTTACAGTATGTTGTGGAAAGGGCGGGGGAGGTCATCGAGTTGACGGTTGGACGGGATGAGAACGGATTGGTTGGGGTTTATGTCGCGGATATTTATGATGGAGTTGGAAATGGGGTTTCCGTTTATGAAACGGTTTTACCTACTTCGGTTATGGAAATTAAGCCGGTGCAATATGGATTTTTTAAGTCTTTTTCCGCTTCTTGGCATGAGATGGGGAGGTTGTCGGTTTTGACTTTTGGCATGATAAAAGATTTCATAGGACAATTGTTTACAGAGGGGACTGTTCCTGAAAATATTTCCGGTCCGGTCGGGATTGCGCAAATGACTTATGTTTTCTTGCAGGAAGGTTTTGCTTCGCTTGTTAGATTTACCGCTTTATTGAGTCTCGGTTTGGCAACTTTTAATATTATTCCTTTTCCCGGTCTTGACGGTGGCAGGTTTGCATTCTTGGCATACGAGGCGATTACCGGCAGGAAGCCGCATAAGAAAGTTGAAGCTATGTTTCATAGCGTTGGGTTTATGTTGCTGATGTTGCTTATGATCGTGGTGACTTATAAGGATATAGTGAGGATAGTTGTGGGGGGATAGATTATAGCTTGTAGGTTATAGATTATAGTGAAATGAAAAAAAGAAATTACTTGCAGATTTGTATTGTCGGATTATTTACTGTTTTTTTTGTGCCTTTCACTTCTTGGGCTTTTTCCGATGTTGATGGTCATGGTAACGAGGAGGCTATTTTGTATTTGGAGGATAAAGGTATTGTTGAAGGTTATGCTGATGGAACTTATGGCCCCGATAAATCTATTAACAGAGCTGAATTTTTAAAAATCCTTTTAGAATCTGCCGATGTGGAAGTTTCGGATAATTCGAATTGTTTTCCGGATGTTGGAGACGATTGGTATGCGAAATATGTGTGCAGTGCCAAAGATTTGGATATTGTTTCCGGTTATCCCGATGGTTTTTTCAGACCTGCAAATGATATTAATTTGGCAGAGGCTCTTAAAATAGTTCTTGAAACTTATGGTTTTGAGATTGCCGACAGTGGTGGTGAATGGTATGAGAAATATTATGACTATGCGTATGATAATGAGTTACTTGATTTGATTTATATCAATGTGAGTCATGAGCTTACTCGAGGAGAGATGGCTCAATTGATTTATAATGTGGAAAATTTTCAGGAAGAGCTGGTTGGAGCAAGTTCTTGCGAATATAATGGTGTCACTTATGAGGATGGGGAGGACATTACTTCTATTTTCACTTGTATCGCAAACGATGAAAATACTCGTAATTACGAAATGTTATGGAATATAAATCCGGAGACAATAGCCGAAAAATTAGGTGAAGAACAAGAAGATATTGTAACGATACCACTTCCTCAAACAAACGATGTTTACCAAGTGGCAGAATGGGAAGTCGTTGGGGAAGTAGATGCTTTTACTGTAATAGAATATGATGGGAATCAGGTATTAGAAGTTCAAACGCATGATGGAGAACCATTCGTTCTAGAAGGGTATATTAGTGTAGTCGGATATGATTTCGATAGCTTGATTTTGAATGCACAAGAGATGGGATATCCAGATAGTGTTGAAAAATATTTAGAGGAGACCGATATTTACAATTACAATGATAGTGATGTCGCAAATATTGCAGCATCACTTAATGGAGAAAGTCGCTATGAAATGATTAAATCAGTTATGGAATGGGTTAATAATCATTTACGCTTCATTAATGAAGGTGAAGACCAAATGCTTGATGCGCAAGCGTCAGAAATAATTAATGTCGGATATGGACACTGTGAGAATTTATCAACAGCTATTGTAACCCTATTAAGAGCAAACGGTATACCAGCAAGGAGTATAAGAGGTTATGGTGGTCTTGATGAAGATGAAGGCACCGGTTCGGAGCACACTGTGGTTGAATATTATGTTACTGGGATAGGGTGGATGACATGGGATCATGGATATGAACCATTTGAATCAAGATCAACTTATGTGGAGATGTATCATTATGAATTGCCAAAAGAGTCTTTTGACCAACAAATATGGGGCATACTAGGAGGGGGGGAGAATTGCGAAGAGGTGCAATATGAAATAGTAGAGGAAGTGACATATGTTGAAGAAGATAGATTATAGTTTATAGATTATAGCGAAATGAAGAAAAGAAATTATTTGCAGATTGGGTTGATGATAGTGATTGGGTTATTAATCGCGTTT
>JBAYGX010000052.1:0-10266 GCA_041666465.1 Candidatus Altimarinota bacterium | reverse complement strand
CGCAAAAGATTTGCAACGGAAATATGTCGATTGATGACGGGATAGAAAGGACTCATATTAGTTTCTCGGAAAGAGTTCCGTTAATGCCCTGATTGCTATTTGTCGCATTTCCATTTCGAATTGAAAGCTTTCGTCATCCAATTCGACATGGCTGGCCGAAACTTCTGTATCTTTTGATTCTATTCTTCTTATGCTGTTCATAAGGTATTTAATGATTTTTTATCATAACACAAACCTTGCTTTTATGCAAGTTCGGTAAGGCCGAATTACATTGTGAATTCGCCTTTAGCACTCTATACTTTCGAGTGCCAGCCATGACCTTCTTTAAACCAGACGCCTTTTCGCAGGTTTGTGCAAAGACATTTACATGCCCAAGCGACGAAAAACTGGTATAATTTACAGGATTTACTAACAAATAAATAAAAATATGAACGAACCAAACAAATTCGAGAAATTCACGAAAGAAGCCAAGCAAGCGCTTATCGTAGCCCAAGAGGTTGCTCGCGATATGAAGAGCGACTACACGGGAACCGAACATATATTAATAGGTATTTTAAGCCAAACCAATTCTCTCGGAGCCGCCGTACTTATGAATTTTGGCGTTTCTCTTGAGAATGTAAATTTGGTTTTGAAGACTGTCGGCAGGACCAAATCTCCCGTAAAAAGCGTTGCAGGTCAGGTTGGGGGCGCCGCTTTGAGCGGTTTTGCAAAAAAAATCATAGAAGATTCTGTTAAATATGCTCACGAGTTTGGACATATGTTCATCGGTACCGAACATCTCCTCTACTCCCTTGTTTCTCAACAGAATACTGCCGCAACTGTTATATTGGAAAACATGAAAATCAACCCCGAAGATATCAAGAACGAGCTTATGCACGCTTTTGAAACTATCAAGCAAGGAAGCGGAGCTATGGGCGCGATGGGACAAGCCATGGGAACAAATCCTCTCGAGATGATTTTGGGTGGACTGCAAAATGTAATGGCAGGTCAGCAAAAAGAGGCCCCTTATAAAAAGAAAAAGGGGTCAAGCAAGACTCCGGCCCTCGATTACTTCTGCACGGATCTTGTTCAACAGTATAGAGAGAAGAAACTCGATCCGATTGTCGGACGGGAAAAAGAGATTGAAAGAGCTATCAGTATTTTACAGAGAAAAACAAAGAATAATCCTGTCGTAATAGGCGAACCTGGTGTAGGTAAGACTGCAGTCGTTGAGGGATTAGCACAAGCTATTGTTCAAGAAGATGTACCTCAAAATATGCTGGATAAAAGAATTTTATCCTTACATATGTCTTCTGTTGTTGCAGGTACCAAGTACAGAGGTGAATTCGAGGAGAGATTGAAGCAGATTATCGACGAGGCGCAATCTGTCGATAATGTAATTTTGTTTGTTGACGAGTTGCATACGGTTATCGGAGCAGGCGCAGCCGAAGGCAGTCTTGATGCAGCAAATATCCTTAAACCTGCCCTTTCGAAAGGCAAGCTGCAAATGATTGGCGCAACAACGATAAGCGAATATAGAAAAAATGTTGAAAAAGATCCGGCTCTTGAAAGAAGATTCCAACCTATTACGGTTGAAGAACCAAGCGAGGAAGAGTGTTTGGCTATTCTCAAAGGAATCAGACCTTCCTTTGAAGAACATCACAATTTGGTTATTACCGATGAGGCGCTTGAGTCCGCGGTAACTCTTTCAAAAAGATATGTCACGAACAGATTTTTACCGGATAAGGCTATCGATCTTGTGGACGAGGCCGCTTCTCTTAAGGGCATGAAGGCAAAAACTGACAGCTCCGAGTTGAAAGATTTACAAAAAGCTCTCGACAAAATCATTAAGGAAAAAGAAGAGTGCGTTTCTCGTCAGGATTACGAAAAGGCCGCTGAATTGCGTGCCGGCGAGATAGATGTAATCAAAAAAATGGAGACTGCAAAACAAGTAAAAGTACCGAAATCCCTTCGAGGACAAATCGGTGCGGATGAAATTGCGCATGTGATTGCAAATATGACCGGTGTTCCTGCAACAAAGCTCGTAAAAAGCGATTTGGACAGACTTATGAAACTTGAAGATTCTTTACATAAAAGAATCGTCGGACAGCAAGAGGCTGTTAAGGCTGTCGCAACGGCAATCAGAAGATCTCGAACGGGTATCGCAAGCCCGAAAAGACCGATCGGTTCGTTTATTTTCTTGGGTCCTACAGGTGTGGGTAAAACGGAATTGGTTAAGGCTTTAGCTTCGGAAGTTTATAATGATGAGAACGCGCTCATTAAGATAGATATGAGTGAGTTTATGGAACGACACAATACTTCTCGCCTTGTTGGTGCAACTGCTGGTTATATCGGTTATGAAGAAGGTGGACAGTTGACCGAAGCTGTCAGAACCAAACCTTATAGCGTTATTTTGTTTGATGAAATTGAAAAGGCGCATACGGATGTTTTCAATCTTCTTTTACAAATACTTGAAGATGGTGTTTTGACAGATAGCAAAGGGCGCAAAGTGAATTTCAAAAACACTATTATTGTCATGACTTCCAATATCGGCGCAGCCAAGTTGACGGAAAGTGCCGGTCCGATAGGTTTCAGCTTGGGATCTGATGAACTTAAGATGGCCGAAGAAGCTTTTAAAGAGAAGAAACAGCAGGTTCTCGATGAACTTAAGGATCATTTCAAACCTGAATTCTTAAATCGCGTCGACAAGGTTGTTGTTTTCGATCCGCTTACTCATGCTAACATTAAGGATATCGTTAAGTTGCAGGTTGCCGAACTTCAAAACAGACTAAATGAGCGCAATCTTAAGATTGATCTTACTCCTGGTGGACTCGATAACTTGGCTAAGTTGAGTTACGACCCGGCCTACGGTGCTCGTCCCGTCAGAAGAAAAATTCAAGACCTTATCGAAGACTCTCTGTCTCAAGGGATTCTCGAAGGTAAATTCAAGGATGGATCGACGGTTAAGGTGTTGAAGGATGGGGAAAAGAGTGTGAAGCTGGGAAGCCAACAAGGAGCAAGACACAAGACACAGACAGCAGAGAAGAAGTTGGGGAAGTAGGAGAAGTAACAGAGTGACATAGTTAAGAGAGACAGAAGAAAGATTTTTAAATCTGGGAGCTGTTGCCTGTAAGCTGATGGCTATTCTTTTGTCTTTGCTTTCTCCGAATCTGGAGGGAGCCTGTCTTTCATGACAGCTAAATCTGCCGACCCGTATATCCCAGGGCAAGTTGTTTCACCACTTGAGAGAGTTAATCCTTTTGCTTCAACTATTCTTGTTTTAACTTCATCATGTCCGAATATATGGCTGGATGGGATGCAGTACTCCTGTTTAAGATAAGCCGTTAACCGCAAAAGGGCTTCTCTCTGTTTAGGATTAAATCCTCCACCATTATTGAAATCACCATCAACGACAATACCGATAGCTCCATAATCCGGATCTGAACGCCTAGCAGTATCGACATCAACACTACCGGATTCCGACATATTATTCGCTTCTTCCGACATACCGGCATGAGCTCCCATCAATGTTATAGGTCTTCCCTCGTAAATATTACCGTCTTTATCTATAACAAAATGGTATCCGATATCATCCCATCCATTTGTTTCCATGTGGATGCGTTGTATTTCTTGAGGTCCCGGTTGTGAACCTATACTTGAATGATGAACCACTATGTAATCCAAAACATCATCAAGAGGTTCTCTATATTCCGTGAAAACCGCACCTTCTTTAGGTGCAGCTGCGCCCCATTGATCGCGTCCGATTATTTCCGGTCTATGTACTTCTGCACTCGACAATCTTTCTTGTCTTGAAGAAAACGAAATTATGTTTGAAACAAGTTCATTTTCTTTTAAATCACCGAGCTGATGGACTCCCCCGCTTTCATAATAATAAGAGCTGTTATACCTACCAGTATCCATATAAACCGCATATTTAACATCCGGTAAGGAGTATGCAAGATCTATCATTTCATTAGTTGCAACACCTCTTGATGAATTCAAAATACCAAATCTCCCATCGTTAAATTGTATAAGCATTCTTCTTTGAGCTCTATCCCCTTCATCTGTTGTATATTCCGGCTTACCATTAGCAACCAACATCATTGAAGATGTCATGCTTAACCTGCCACTTTTTACAAGACCAACAAACGCTTGATAATCTTCAAAATTTCGCACTATATCAAGTTTTCTATTCGGACTTGAGATTTTTGCTCCGGCAATTTTTTCGATATCGTTAAGCATCAAATTCCTTTTATCCAAAATAATCATTTCACCATTGCCATTGACTATTACAAGAGCATCTTTACCATCAGCGCTTACGAGATAACTTATCATTTCTCCGTTATAAGCAGCTAATTCTGTTAACTCACCTTGTTGTGTCGTGAAAGCAAGTGAACCATAGAAGGACACATTATCTTTAGATGGATAATATACCTCTCCTGGAGCAAATTTAAGTTTATCTCCGCGTCCGATTATCAATTGTGTTCTTGCTTCGGATAGATCTACCTCTATCAATCTTGCTTCTTCTCGTCCTTCGACCGAGATATCACGAACTTGGACTCCTTTTCCGCCACTCCAATTCGACTCCGTTAATTCGATGTCCAATTTACTCGCCGGTCCCGATCTATCTACATCTTTTGATATTTTCGCTCTAAATTTCCTGAATACTGCACTGAAAAGATATTTAAAATTACCTTCTCTCAGATTCATAATACCTTTTGCGAAATTGGTCATACCGTAATCAAGCGGTATGTTTCTCTCAAGAAAAATCGCCTCCACCTCATCATAATCCACATCAAGATTACCAAGGGTTCGTATAACTTTTGTAATATTTCTTGGGGATCTATCGACCTCATCGATAAGAAACTGTGCGATGTTGTTTAAAGTGAAATTTCCAATCAATTTATAAACTGCAGCAGCATCCGACACCCCTTTCATGCCTACATTGCCTTTTGACACGCTTGCAAATTCGTTCGCTTTTAGAGCAAGTGGATACAAGTTATCGTAAGAGACAGGATTATCTTTTATAAATTTTTGTCCTAACTTAACTATAAAATTCGAGGCAACTCCGAAACCAACTTTGCTCCCAATAATAACTCTTATTGTCTCAAGTGCATATGGAGAAAAAGATCTAGAAAGTCCGTTTACCGAATATTCTAATTCGAATATTTTATCATAATCTATCTCCTCGAAATTTATATTTCTAAATGGGCCTCTCTCTATTCCATTCCCATTTTCCGTGTTTTCTTTTTCTTCCGATACTTTGCAAATTGCAGACAGAAAATGAAGTTGCTCAAGAGATTTCACATCTTTTGCCGAAAATGTAAAATCGATTCTTTCTGTTATTGCGTCGATGACCTCTTGTTTATTCAAATTCCCATTTCCTTTCTTGTCAAAATCTTGAATTTGGCTACCCGGGAAAAGATTCAATAAGATGTCTTGGCATTTTTCGGAATATTCGAATCCATATCCCGAGAGGTCTAAAAAAGTCATTAAACCGGCAAAATCCTTCAAATCTTCGATCCCCAACGAAATCCTTTTATTATTTTTGAATTTATTGACTATATCCCAAGGAACATCGATCTGGTTGTATAAAGCTTTTGCCATATCCGAACATGAATATGGCATCGACTCCAATCTGTTAATCACATATAAATAACCGGATTCCTCAATATCATTTCTAACAGAGCTCATATCTACCACACTTAATAATACCCCCATCTTTTCTGGCGTATCTCCTGGTATTTTCAGCATATTATAACCAAGAAATCCTAATAGATTGTTGTATTCTGCAACATTCTCAAATTTAAAAACCAGAAGATCTTCCTTCTTCATCACCTTGAAAAACAGTTTTATGTTTTCGGGACTCTCATCACCGATTTTCAAATTCTCTGCTTGATCTATCGAATCATTTACATCTTTCAACTCGAATCCTGCCTTTATTAAATAAATCGCGACCCTAATCTTGAGATTCAAATTTGTGCCGCTTTTATTTTTAATTAAACGATCGATTACCTTTTGGAAATTCGGAGAGTCTAGCAATTCAGAAAAACTAAGCGTAAACATCAAATTGTCCTTATCCTCTCCCGCTAAATCAATTAATGAATTGAAATTTCTTATTTCGCTTTCTTTCTTCACACAAATGGATATAAGTAACTCTATTTTCCCCTGCTCGTAAAACCAACTTCCTGTTTTTTCCATAAGTCCTATTAGGATTGTCTTGTTTTCGTCAGGAAGATCTTTAATTTTTTTCAATATATTTACTGAATCGTAATCAATAATATCTCCATAATCCACTTCCCTGAAATCGATATTATCCCTTAAATAAACAATAGTTTCAAAAAGGTTGCTAGTGAAAATATCATTAAGCTCTTGAATGCGGAAAAGGATAAATTCAAATCCTTTTATTGTCGACATCTTTTGACTCAAGAAAGACACGAATCCTTCCCATGATTCGTCCGGATAATCCAGTATGAATTTGAGATAGTTTTCTTTTGACAGAGTAATATTTTCTTCTCTTATCCCTCCTCCTTCAGCATTTGGCGAAACGGTTTGTAATTTCTTCAACCGCTCTATGATTTTTGCTCTATCAGTTATATTTGGGAATTCTTTCATAAGGTATATACAACCACCTAAACTGAATTCGATTTCTAGATTTTCCTTAATCGCCTTATAAACAACAACAACCTCATCTCTTTGATTTTGACCCATATCCAAGAACAGATTGTCGTTTGCACATGCGTAACCAAATTTAATTTCCATTACACCTTCCCTCTTATATTTCAATAATTGCCTTATCCCTGCGAGTCCATGATCCTCGAAAAGTTTCATATAATCTTCGTATTGAATTTCGCCATTTTTAGCAAAATCTTGATACACCGTTGAAATTTCTTGAAATGCAGTATGAAAATCTGTTTTTTTCTCATCGTTTAGTAGCGAATACCATTCGATAAAAGATACGGAAAATGTATTTATATAAGCTAATCCATATTTAGCATTTACTTCAAATACAGCATCCCTTAATCCTTTATTTTTGATTTCTTTAAGAGCATTAATCTCATTAGAACTGGGCAAATATTTATCGCGATCACTTTGAGCAATATTGTTTTCTGCAAATTCTAAAAACAGCTCAAAAACTCCATCTTGCTTCAATGTGACAATAGAAGACACCGTTTCTCGAGAACCTGTTGATGTTAACCACCGCCATTCCCAACTCCTTGTTGTCTTATCCTTAAGTACTGCCCTTAACTTTACATATTCGTTGACCGCATCGCTCTTTATCAATAATCCGACATTTCTCATGTAATTATCCAATTCGATCCCACCCTTCGGTGGTGCAAAGTCTTGCGGATCATCAGACGACGAACCGAGTATTTTTAACGCACCTAGGAAACTATCCTGAGATATTTCATTATCCGACAAGTATTGATCTATGAATTCCTGAGATTTTTTTACTTGTTCAGCTTCGTCAGATTGGGAAGTGGACAAATCCACAATATCTCCTCCCATATCCTCAAAAACAAACCTGTTTTCGGTGAGATGATATCCGTTATATTTTTTATAAATTATATTCAGCATGTAGTTTTAATGAATAAAACTTGGTACAACCCTTGTCGGGCGTGATTTCTCAACTATTAATTCCTGCCAAATTTGCGTATTTTCGATTCCGGCTTTTTTTCCACATTTTACAAAATCCTCTACACCTTCTACTCCAAATCTTCTCAGTGCAGTCATCGTTGCGGAATCCTTGTCAACTCTCGGCTGTCCATTTCTATCGTAAAAGCTCAAGTCACCATCAAGGACAAGTGATATACCCAATTCTTCATTTAATGCCGATTGTATCGCTGTATTCCGACAAGTGAATTGACCAGCCTCAAAATCAGCAAGAGCATATTCCCGATCAAAATCATTGGTCTGCATAACCGGAAGTATATAATATTTTATTACAAAGGCTTCTGCTGTTTTTTGTGGCAACAATGATGGGTCAGAATCTTCATGATCAAACAAGGATCTAACCAATAAGTCTCTATCGATAGATCCTCCTTTTATTAAGCTACTCCACAATGGATTACGCAATATTGATCCTATATCTTTCTTTGCATTTTCAACTACCCTATCTACATTAACCTGATATTTCCCAATCCTTAATGGTCTGTTTTGTAACGACTGAAGTATTTGTTCAGCCGACTCTCCGCTTCCACAGCGAGCGCCACACATTTTTTCCAAGATACTCATTACCGAATCAGGGATTTGTCCGGCGAGGTCTTCATCATGGGATAATTTCTGTACCAGTTCATATACTTCTTTCTCATTATTACAATTTTTCAACTCTTCTTCATATCTACTTACAGTTTCCGACAAGGTAGGATTTAAAAACAAAACCGCTCTTAAGGCACTAATGGTTTTACGATGTTTCTGCTGTACTTGATCCAAGAAAAAACGACCGTTTCTATTAATCGTACCGAATTCAGATCCTCTTTCGGCAAGACTAATAATAAACCTTATATTATTGCCAGTAAGTTCCATACCCGACTGTTTGATGCTTTCGACTGTTTGCCTGGCATATTGATCTACAGATTGAGAACCTTTGAATTGCCTTTCAGTTAAAGTTTTTTTTGCAAACTCTATAGCGGCATTTTCTAACATAATCTCTTCTTTTAAACATGTAAGCTCTGACCGCATTGGGCTTATTTCAGCATTTCCTCCTTCTCTTGGAGTTTCCGCACATTTAAAGACATAACGATTGCCAAAAATTTCTTTTTTTATAACATTTATGCATCTCAACATCTTGGTCGTTCTAAGTTATGCAAAATATATTCTTTGAATTATATCATATTTAACAGATTCGTCCCATCTGAAGGTCTTGACGACTCATTGTTTTGTTTTTGACTTCTGCATCTGTTTAACCTATACTTTCTCTGCTTTTTTAACTTATGAAATAATTTCGCGATAGAGCATAGGTTAACAGAAGCTTTTAACCTTAATTCTCTATTGCGCGCAGATGCTTATGGCAAACGATCCTGTTATTTCAATGGAGGAGTTGCTTGAGGACTCTCCACCGATGATTTTCCCTATCCCGGGAAAACTTATTGAAGGGAATGTAATCAGCCTTTCCAAGAGCCGTATCCTTATCGATATCGGCGGTGTTATTACCGGTTTGATTACAGGTAAAGAAGTCAAAGACAGTCTTGATACAATCAAAAATCTCAAGCTTGGAGATGTGATTTCGGCTTCTGTTCTTGAAGTCGAAAACGAGGAAGGCTACGCAGTCTTGTCTCTTAGAAGAGCAAGCCAAGAAAAGAGCTGGCAGAGATTCGCAGATGCTTATGAAAACAACAATATTATCGAAGTCAGACCGAATGAGGCCAATAAAGGTGGTCTTCTTCTTGAAATCGACGGTATCAAAGGATTTATCCCCGTTTCACAACTTGCACCTCTCCACTATCCTCGTGTTAACGGAGCCGATAGCAGTATGATTTTACAGAAACTAAACAAGCTTGTCGGTCAATTATTTGACTGTAAAGTTATCGGTTTAGATAAAGATAATGGCAAATTGATCTTGTCCGAGAAGGCTGCTCAATCTGCACAAAGAGATACAGCAATGAAGAAACTTAAGGCAGGGCAGAAGGTTAAGGGCAGAATCAGCGGCGTCGTTAAATTCGGTATTTTCGTCGCGTTCGATGGTCTTGAAGGTCTTGTACATATCTCCGAAATCGCATGGGGTCACGTCAGCGATCCTGCGGATTACGGCAGAGTTGGTGATGAAATCGAAGTTCTTGTTATCGGTATTGAGAATGACAAGATTTCTCTCAGCATGAAGAGACTTACTCCTGATCCATGGATTGATGCCGCACAGAAATTCAAGGTCGGCAAAATTGTTGACGGTGAAATTACTCGTGTCGCTCAATTCGGCGCATTCATCAAGCTTAGCGATGAAATCAATGGTCTTATCCATGTTTCCGAAATACCAACCGAAGGCGAACTTTCTGCGGCCAATTTGACATCAGGACAGAAGGTTAAGGCAAGAATTATAGATGTAAATCTTGATGAGCATAGAATTGGGTTGACCTTGAATCTTGAGAAGAAGGAGGAGAAGGTGAAAGAAGTGAAGGAAGTCGAAGAAGTTAAAGAGGAGAAAAAGGAGAAAGAAGAAAAGAAAGAGAAGAAGACGAAGAAGGTGAAGAAAGAAGAGGAATAAGCTTATAGTATAAAGAGCCCTGCCGAGAGGTGGGGTTCTTTTTTTTAAAATATGTCCGCCCCGGAACGATGCATGTTTTGATTTTGTGT
>JBAYGX010000051.1:0-10283 GCA_041666465.1 Candidatus Altimarinota bacterium | reverse complement strand
GACGGCGGTACATTATCTCTCTGTGCTTGTTCATGATGTCGTCGTAATCGACGAGATGTTTTCTGATATCGAAATGCCTGCCTTCAACAGATTTCTGAGCGTTTTCAATAGATTTGGAAATTCTTTTATTCTCGATCATCATGTCGTCCGGTACTCGCAAAAATTCCATCATTTTCTTGATAGAATCGGCTCCAAATAAGCGCATCAAATCATCTTCCATCGAAATGTAAAATTGTGTTTCGCCGTTGTCTCCTTGGCGACCTGCGCGACCTCTTAACTGGTTGTCGATACGACGAGATTCGTGCCGTTCCGTACCCATTATATACAAGCCTCCGAGATCTCCGATTCCTTCGCCAAGTTTAATATCCGTACCTCGACCCGCCATGTTGGTTGCGATTGTGACTGATCCTTTTTGGCCGGCTTTTGACACTATTTCAGCCTCTTTCTCATGTTGTTTTGCGTTCAATACTTCATGTTTTATGCCTTGTGCCTTAAGAAGACCGGATAAAAGTTCGGATTTTTCAATCGAAACCGTACCAATAAGAACCGGCTGACCTTTTTGATGAAGCTCTTTGGTTTTCTCGGCAATTGCCATGTATTTGCCTTTGTGATTTTTGTAAATCGCATCTGGACGATCTAGTCTTTTTACGGGTTTATTTGTTGGGATTGAAATCGTGTTCAGATTGTAAATTGCGGCGAACTCTTCCGCTTCCGTGAGTGCAGTACCAGTCATACCAGCAAGCTTCTTATACATTCTGAAATAATTCTGGAATGTAATTGTTGCCATTGTTTTGCTTTCTCTTTTTACTTCTACTCTTTCTTTTGCCTCTATCGCTTGATGTAAACCTGCCGAATAACGGCGACCCGGCATAAGTCTTCCGGTAAACGAGTCGACGATGATAACTTCGCCGTCTTTCACCATGTAATCCACATCTTTTTTATAAACAGTATGTGCCTTAAGCGCTTGTTCGATATGATTTACTTCTTGAAAACCTCCTTCGGTATAAATATTTTCCATTCCAAGCAGTTCTTCCATTTTTTTAATTCCGTCTTCGCTAAGAATCGCGGTTTTGATTTTTTCATCTATGGTGTAATGCTTGTTTTCTTCGAGTGCGGAAATTAATCCAGCATATTTCATGTATTTGCTTGTCGATTCCTCTGCCGGTGCGGAAATAATTAGAGGCGTGCGAGCTTCATCTATAAGAATCGAGTCGACTTCGTCCACGATCGAGTAATTGAGCTCGCGTTGGACGCATTGATTGAGTGTGCGAACCATGTTGTCGCGGAGGTAGTCGAATCCGAATTCGTTATTTGTTCCATAAGTTATGTCGCAGTTGTATGCGGCTTGTTTGTCTTGGTGGCTCTGGCCGTGTTCGATTACGCCGACTGTTAATCCGAGGAATTTATAAAGTCCACCCATCCATTCGGAATCTCTGTTTGCCAGGTAGCTGTTTACGGTTACGAGGTGGGTGCCTTTTCCGGTAAGAGCGTTTAGATAAAGGGGCATGGTGCATACGAGAGTTTTACCTTCACCTGTTTTCATTTCTGCGATTTTGCCGTGGTGGAGAACGAGTCCGCCGATGATTTGTACATCATATGGAATCATGTCCCATGCCATTTCGCGACCGCGTACTTCCCATTTCTTTCCTACGAGTTTTCTGCATGCGTTTTTTACAAGTGCGAAAGCTTCCGGAAGGATTGTGTCGAGAGGTTCGCCTGTGGCTATTCGTTTTTTGAACTCCTCCGTTTTGAGTGGGATGTCTTCGTCTTTAAGGTCTTTCTGGTAACCTTCTTCAAGTTTATTTATATATTCAACAACGGGTTCGAGTTTGCGAATTTCTTTCAGGTTATAGTCGCCGAGGATTTTCTGAAGAAGTTTGGTTATCATGAGGGGAGGGGATTAAGAGAGGAGCTAGGACTTAGGAACTAGAGAAGATAGTGAAGAATTAAGAAGGACTTAGTTTCTAGAGAAGATAGTTGACTAGTTAAGATTAAGACAGGAGAAGAGAGGTGCGAGATGCATTGTACAGGAAGAGGCCGGTTTAATAAAAGAGCTTCGATTTGCTGACATTCTGGTCTTTTTTTTTGTATGAAAATATGTTACAATTAACAGATTAAAATAAATATGAAAAATTTAAAAGCGCAGATTTTGGGTGTTTTGAGAAGTATTTATATATTCAAAGGCGAGGAAATTGATGTTGTTTCGGGACGATTGGACTCTTTGCCTGATGAAGGTCTTTTGAAGGTTTTGGATATCCTTAATGAAGTTAAGGGTAAGCAGGATGATTTTTTGCGAAAGATGAATTTGAGAGATAGGGATTTTAATAAAAAACTTAAAGTTTTCCTGAAGGCTGAATATAAAAAAGCGACTGAAGGTGCTACGAAAATGGAACAAGATAATGCGGAAAATATATTAACCAATCTTGATGTATGAAGTTTTTTGAATCCAGACTGGTTAATTTTGAAAATGCCGCGAAACCGGAGTTGTCTTCAGATGCGCTTTCCGGGTTGAAAGATAAAAAAGAGGCTTCCGAGACAGCTGAATTAAGCGTGGATCAGTTGGTTGCAGATTCAAACAAGATACTTGGTTCTTATGCCGATCAGGTTAGCCAGTTGCCACCTGAATTTTCCAAGTCTTTGCATGATAATATCGTGCAGTATTTTTTGACTTCTGCAGATCGTTATGACAAGGATTCCGAACAAGGTTTGGATGCGATGGAATTTGGTAAATACAGTCAGGATATGTTGGCGAAATTGGTTGAGATTCTTGATACTTATGCTCCGTCAAAAGAGCAATTGGAAGCTCGCGAAAAGCAGCGTCAAGCGGCGGATGAAGCGAAAGATGCTGTTGAAGCGGCAGAGGGTGTTTCAATTGATGATTTCAATTTTGATCAAGCGAATTTGCAAACGCCGGAAGGGATAGAACAGGAGCTTACGAAATATAATAAACAAGGTGGTGATTTTCGTGAAAAGATGTCAAAACTTATTGGACTTGTTGGGAATTTTCAACAATCTTGTCAGAAGTTTGAAGACGGTAAAAAAGGGTGGGGGGTTTTCTTGCGAGGGAATGGTTTCTTCGGTTTGAATATCGGATCTTCCGATCGCGAAACAGATGCGCTTAATTCCAATCTTGGTAGTTTGAAATCGACGATTGGCAAAGTTTTGCCTGATCTTGAAACCAAACAAAAAGAACTTACCGATTATGGAGATGAGATGAATCAGGCCGGAGATTCTTTGAGGCAAAGGACTTTAACCGAAAGGGAACAGAAATTGGCTGAAATAGATAGTCAGGGGGTGACTGTTGAAACTACTCAAAAGAAGAATGAGGAGCAGTATTTGCAGTTGTCTCAGCGACAGGAAGAACTTTCTTCTAAAAAATTGCAATTGGATGAATATGCTCAAGGATTACAGGTTAAGTATCAAGATGCTTCCGATGAATTGCAAAGGGCTACAGTCCAGGCTGATGAACTAAAAGCGTTTGATGGGCAACTTGGTGCGGCTATAGGTACACTTGATGGTGTTTTACAAAATCCGAATTTGCCGGAAGAGCAAAAAAAGGCGATTGAAGAGAGGAGAGCTGAATTGTTGGAAGGGAAGGAAGTTGTTTCCAATGGTCTTATGCAGTCCGATGATGTTTTGGGAGAGGTTGGTGTTGTAAAGGGTGAGTTGGTTGAAGGGATTTCCGATGTGCAATCCGAAGCTGTTGATGTGGAAGCTTATTTGGCCGGATTGGTTTTGCCGGCGGTTGATTCTATTGAATCGTCTTTGAAATCGATTGAACTTGCCAAGTTGAAAAACGGGACTCAGAGAGAGCAAGTTGAGGCTTCTTATATCGAAAAACTTGATGCTATTGATAATGTCGATGCTGTGGTTGCGGATAGTGTTTTGCAAAATAGTCTTGTTAATCAGAAGATGATTGATTCGTTAACGCAACAGAAGCATTTTCTTGATACTGTAGAGATAGATAGACCGGGTGTTTGGGATGCGACTGGGGGGCTTTTACTTGGGAAGATAGGGGAGGGATGGGGGATGATTTCGAATGATGTTTTGGATCCACTTGGTGGATGGGTGAAGGATATTACGAAAGATACGGTTATTGATTGGGCCGGTGTGATTGTTGCAAATATTCCTATCGGACTGGTTTCCGGTGTTTGCGAAGGTGTTGGCGAGCTGATTTCCGGTGTTAATATGCTTGTTGCACATCCTTTGGATACCGCTGTTGGTATGGGTGCACTTATAGGTCGAAATCCGAGTAATGGAGAATGGTCTTTTGGTACTGCGGGTAATTCGTGGAAAGAGTTTGGGAAGGCGCTTTTGGCTTGGGATGAATTTGCGGATGGTAATGTTGGTAAAGGATTCGGTAAATTTGCTTTGAATGTTGCGTTAACAGCTACCGGAGCAGGTGCTGCGGCAAAAGCAGTGACTCCTGCTCGTGCATTATATATTTCTTTGAGGGCAGGTGCAGAAGGAGTAAAAGGTATGGGTGTTGCGTATTCAGGTTTACGGGCTGGTTTGGAGTTTTCGAAGGTTTTTGCTGTAGAGTTTTCTTCCGGAGTTGCGAAAATCCCTGGAGAGACTATCAGTGGCGTTTCAAGAGCTGTTAGATCTGTTCCTAAGATGAAAGCCTTATTGTCGAGAGAAGCTGTTAGAAGTGGTGTTACGGCATCAAAAGACATGGCTGCCGATTGGATAAATAGTTATAAAATTAACAGGAGATTAAGTGGGACTATGAAGAAAGAAGTTGGTTTTTATAAAGAGCAAGCTGCGCATGCAGATGATTATGTGAAATTTGATGCTGAAGTTAAAACAATGGTTAGTAGTGGGCTTACAAGAGAGCGAGCCATTTACGAGTTATCTAAAACCAAGCCGGAATTGGTTGCGAGTGCTTTGCGTTACGAAAAGGCTGCGAAAGGACTTGTTGAACTTCAGGCGGCAAGGGAGGCTCAAATTTTCGGTCCTGATTTGCAGTCATATTCTGCCGCACAAGTTGAGTTTGGGCGTTATGCCGATGAGGCTGGTTCTATGGTTGGGCTTATGGAACGGGAAGGTGTGATCGTTAATGGATCTTGGAAAAAGATGAAGTCGGAGGCGAGATTAAGAGCTTTTGAAGAGCTTCGTGGCAAAGTGACTTCCGCTGATGATATTGCTAAAGTTGAGAGATTGACAAATATGGAGCGATTATATGGAGCTAGGCTTGATAAGGCTAATGCTGCGGCTTCCAAGTTGAAACAATGCAGAGGGGAAAATTACAATTTCGAAAGAGATGCTGAGTTTTCTAGATATGCACTTGAGCATGGAGTTGATAATATTTTGGAGGCTGATTTACAGGTTGTTGAAAGATTAAAGAAAGCCTTTATCGAACAGAAAACAGATGAACTTTTTGAGGCTGTAGGGATAGATGTGGCGCGTGATTTGCAAAGAATGGATTCGAATTTATATAATTCCGTAAATGGGATGCAAAGGCTCGATACATCTGTTCTCGCAACTGCCGATGAAGCTACTATCAGGGCAAGTTTTCGAAACCATGTTGAGCAGTTTGCGACTGGTCCAAATGCGGAAATCGGGCTTGATTCCGCAAGGTTGATCCAAGGTCAACTTGACGAGGTTCTTACTGCTGCTCGTCAGGCCGGAGTTGAAGGCGAGGCACTTGTGAGATTGCTTGATGATTGTAGTAATAAAATGATTCATCAAACTATAGAAACTTATAAACGACAGTTGGGTGATCACGGGATTAGGCATATTGCCGGGAATATAAGGGCGAATCAGCAGATTTTTGATGCTTATGAAACTATAGGTGTTAAAATTACAGCTCAAGATAGGCTTGATATGATGATTGCTCATGTCAATCACGATATGGCTTATACGACTCCTGTTAATCTGGACAGTTTCGGTTTGACCGGTACGCATTCGCTTATTGGAGCTCGTTATATGGATCAGGCGGCTGCGGTTAGTGGTGCAGTTGGTGATAGGTTGGGTAGGATTAAGCAGGCTATTTTTAATCATGATGGTGTTGAAGTATTGGATGTTGTTGGATTGGAAGGGCAGGCTGCCAGAGATGTTGCTTTTATGAACGGTATGAAATTTGCGGATAATTTGGCTTTGTTCTCATATGATAAATTGCCGGAAGTTTTTCTTAGAAATGAAGAGTGTATGCAAATTCTTACGCAAATTGAAACCGCTATGAATATGGGTAGAATTGATCAGTTCCCTTTGCTTAAGAATCAAATGAGAAGGCAGCTTCTAAAAATGCAGGCTGTAGGTGAATTGTCAGTTAGCGAGACTCGTTATTTGTTGAAAGCTGTTGATGAAGTGAGTGATAAGCTTACTGCCAAGTCGACGATTGGTATGTTGGCTGGTAAGCATGGAGATCAGGTGTTTACTTTTGTCGAAGGGACGAGTGTCCCATATTTATTGCTTGATGATACTCCGGTTTTTGCAGCGATGGAAAAAGCGCTTATTGCTAAAGATACCGTGCGTTTCGATGCATCTACAAGTCAGTTTCTGAAAATGCTTGGCGATTATGCGAAGAAAAACGGGTGTGAAGTTAAGATTGGTGAAAGAGGGGCTCTCCTTGCCGGCGATGCACTTGATGCTGGTGGTGCAGATGTGGTTAGCAAGATTCAATTAGCCATTGCAAGTGGAGATGATTTGAGATTCATTACGACGGACGGGCGAGAACTGATGCGCGTTAGAGTTGGAGCTTCTCGCAATGCTGAAGTTGTAAGTGAAATGGCTGCGCTGGATGCGGATTTTATTAATACCCTTTCCGGTGGTGGTTCCCGTGGAAATATTCTTGGTAAAATTTCTACCAGGATAGATGATGTCAAAAATGAGATTGCCAGTTTGGAATCACGAATCCGAAATGGAGAGAGTTCGTTGGAGTTGTCGAAAGATGTTATAGCGAAAAGAATGGAATTAAGACGGCTCCACGATATGCAGATTGCCGGTAATATTTTGACGGATACTGTAACAATTAGGGCTCTTCGCGATTTTGGTAAGGCTGAAGAACTTATTAAAACAGGCAATCAGTTGCATGCGTTTATGTATATTAGGAGAATTGCTTCCGGTTTCCCTACTGAAGTTAAAAGTGAGGTTTTTTCAATTTTGGATAAAGTTAAAAGTGGTCAGTTGTCGTCTGAAGTCGCCATGAAGTTATGTTCCGATAAGTTATATGGGTCTATATTCAGTAAATATGATGTAAGGCTTGAATCGAGTCGTATCAGAATTAAACAATATTTATCTTCCGCAAATACTATTGGTCAGGCTTCCGGTGATATTTGATAAATGAAAATTTAAAAATGAGTCCTTTAACTGAAAATCCGGTAGAAAATCCAGTAAGAGTAGAATCTGTTAATAGGTTTATTGCCGATTTGGATTTGATTGATGTCGATTTGGATGGTCCGAATGTTGCCGCTTTGGTTGATTATTTGATAGAGAATTACGGTGAGGCATGGGAAGCCGAATTGGATCAGATTAAAAATGAAGCTAAAGGATTAATATCTGGTGGTAAGGTTTATGAAGCTATGTTGTATTTGGGTAAAAAAGTTAATGAGGTTGTTGCGGCTGCCGGATTAGATATTGTTGATGCCGATTGTTTTCATGTTTCGAAAGATGAATTTAATGGAGAGAGAATGATTCTTAACGGTGGTATCCCCGGTTCGCTTGTTCCTTCTTGGTGGACTGAGATGGAGGGACGAGCCGGATTGTATAGTGGTGTTGCCACACAGCTTATGAATAATGCTCCTCTGCGTTTTTAACGGGTTTCTGTTATACTAATCATGTCTATGTTCATTCGCACGATAAAAAACAGGTCCGAGTTGCAGACGGTTTTTAAATCTGTTGGGGTTGATCCGGCTGGTGCTGCAATTATGTCTAGGAAGGCTTTTTTGCATATTATTGATATTGGAGAAATTGATACGCGAGGTGCGAATATATTTAAGCAAGAGGCGTTGGCTTGTGGTGCGGATTTGGCACTTCCGAAAGATGCTGCCGGGTATAAGGTGCCGCGAGTTAGAGGTGTCCTAATGGCTACCGAAAAACAGATTGGTTTGATTGCCGGAAAGTTGAAAGGGCAACCGTTTGGGCTTAAGAAAGTGGCTGTTTTGCTTGGTGAAGTTTTGGAGAATTTTTGGAAAGAAAAATTTTTATTAAAAAGTCCTTATGGACATGAATTATCGCTTGATAAGCCTGTTGTGATGGGGGTGCTGAATGTTACTCCTGATAGTTTTTCGGATGGCGGGAAATTTAATTCTATAAACTCATCTGTTAAGAGAGTGGGCGAGATGGTTGAACAAGGCGCGAAAATTATAGATATCGGTGGGGAGTCGACAGGACCGGGTTCGAAAGATGTGAGCGTTATGGAGGAGATTAAGCGAGTCGTGCCGGTTATAGAGTCTGTAAGGAAAAAGTTTCCGGATATTTTTATTTCAATTGATACTTATAAGTCCGAGGTTGTTAAGGCGGCTTATAAGGCGGGGGCGGATATGGTGAATGATGTGACTGCGGGGAGGGGAGATCCTAAAATGTTTTCCGTGGTTGTTAAGTGCAAGATGCCGATTGTGCTTATGTATTCCAAAGATTCCAGCGCTAGAACGACGCGAGATAAGATTCAGTATGAGGATGTTATGCGAAGTGTTTCTTCCTTTCTTGAGGGTCGGGTGAGCGAGGCTCGTGCTCAAGGAGTTGAGCAGGTGATTGTGGATCCGGGGATGGGGGCTTTTGTGAGCGGAGAGCCGAAATATAGTTTTGAGATTTTGCGTCGTTTGTCGGAATTAAAATCTTTTGGTTTGCCGATTTTAATTGGGGCTTCAAGGAAGAGTTTTCTTGGAGGTGCGGTTGGAACAGAATGCCGAATATCGAATACGGAAT
Source organism: Candidatus Altimarinota bacterium (assembly GCA_041666465.1). Classification (GTDB taxonomy): domain Bacteria; phylum Patescibacteriota; class Gracilibacteria; order UBA1369; family UBA12470; genus XYC2-FULL-41-22. The sequence continues at coordinate 1,415 of JBAYGX010000051.1, read as the reverse complement.
ACCGAGAAGAGAAAGAAGGGAGGGTTCGGAATTCGCAATTCGGAATTCGATATTCGAATCGGTTGGAAGGTTCGCTTGCCTGCGCCGTTGTTGCGGTTATGAATGGTGCCAAGATTATTAGGGCGCATGATGTTGGGGAGACGGTTAAAGTAGTAGTAAGTAGTAAGTAGTAAGGGGAAGATTAGATTAATGTCGGTGGAGAATAAATATTTGCATATGAAAGGATTGGACCGTTGAAAGAGGTTGGATGTAAGTTTGGGGAAGGCTCGACTTTGTGAGTTTTTATGTTTTTTAGCCTGTATTTGGGGTTCTAAATATGATACAATATACGGATATAAAATAAAAAAATCCGTATATGTATAAGTTTGTTCGATTTCTTCAAATGATTTGTTTTGCGGCTTGTTTGAGCTTGGTGGTAATTGCTATCCCAAGTGTTTCAGCGGCAACTTTTACAGTTGATACCCTTGCAGAGGGTGCGGATGGAGAGTGTGTTACAGATACGACTTTGAGGGAAGCGATTGCTTGTTCAAATGCGAACGGAGTGTCAGATACGATTGTTTTTAGCGTTTCGGGGACGATTACGCTGACAAGTAATCTTAACAATATAGGTGATGCAAATGGAGTAGATATAGATGGGAATGGCAATATTACAATCGACGCTGTCGCTACTTATGATGTTTCAATGAACGGTGGTGCCGTTAATACAACTATTCGAGGTATTACTTTTAAATCTGTAGTTTATCTCGATGGTACAAACATTACTTTTGGTGGGCCGGATATCACAGACCGCAATATTGTCATAGTTGGCAGTATGGATGTCAGAGTAGCCGGAACAAGTGTTATTCGTAATAACTATATCGGCGTTCAGGCTGATGGTGTTACTAAGAATGGCGGTGGAATACTCCTTGCAGATCTAACCGGGTCCTTGACGATTCAGGATAATTTAATTACAGGCGGCGGTGGTTGTGGAATAAGCAATTACATGAATAATGCCGCCGATATTACGATAATCGGAAATATTCTCGGTCTAACTGCTGATGGGGCAACTAGATTGGATGATTACATAGGGATATGTGATAGAGATGATCAAACTTACAGTGGAGCTTTGGTGATTGGTGGAGATGAAGCAGGTGAGAGAAATACTATATCCGGGTTCTATGGAAATGGTGTGTCTATAGATGGTACATATACCGGTGGTGTACAAATTCAAGGAAATTATATAGGGATTAAATCCGATGGTTTTGTAGCTGTAAAAAATAATAATTATGGAATTAGTAATTCCAGTAGTTGTAGTGGAGGTGCCGGATGTTTAATCGGGGGATCGGTTGCGGGGATGAAAAATGTAATTTCCGGTAATCAGCAAGCGGGCATATATATTACAGACGGTGCATCCGGTTGGACTGTTCAGAATAATT